>JAJNQF010000065.1 GCA_021154945.1 Sphingomonas sp. | reverse complement strand
GGGCGAGCCGGCGCTGGCGCTCACGCCGCCGTCGAATGCCAGCGCGCGAGACGACGGCCTGCTCAACGCCAGCGAGGTGGTCGGTCTCAACCTCAACGCCGACTTCGTCTATCGCCTGCCGGTCGGCACCGCACATCCTGTCAACGTCGCGTTCGGCGCGGAGCGGCGGCGCGAAACGTATCAAGTTTCGGCTGGCGACCCGGCGTCCTACGCCATCGGCGCGGGCGCAGCGACGGGCCTCGCGCCCAATTCCAACGGCTTTCCCGGTTTCAGCCCGAGCCTCGCGGGTACGTTCGATCAGACCAGCTATGCCGGCTATGTCGACCTCGAATGGCAGCCGGTCGAGATGGTGACGCTCGGCGCCGCGGGTCGCTACGAGGATTTCTCAGCGTTCGGCGACACCTTCAACTACAAATTGTCCGCACGGTTCGAACCGATCAAGGGCATCGCCGCACGCGGAACCTATTCGACCGGGTTCCGCGCACCGACTCCGGCACAGCTCAACACGGCGCAGACCACGCAAGGGCTCGACACCACCACGCTCCAGGTGTTCAACCAGGGTCGCCTGTCGCCCAGCGATCCGCTGGCGATCGCGCTCGGCGCCAAGCCGCTGACCCCCGAAACCTCGAAGACCGCGACCGCCGGGCTCACCTTCCAGAGTCGGTTCGGGCTGACCGGCTCGATCGATATCTACCAGATCGACGTCGACAACCGCTTCAGCCAGTCGCAGACGTTCGCGGTGCCGGCGAGTTTCGCCAACCCGCAGCGCTTCACCGCGGTCTCGTACTCCACCAACGACTTCGACACGCGCACCCGCGGGATCGATGCGGTGCTGTCCTATGCGCATCGCGTCGGACCCGGCCGCGCCAGCCTGAGCCTCGCCTACAACTACAACCAGACCAAGGTTCGCAGCGGCGTCAGCGCAGCGATCCCGAACGAAACGCAACGCCGCATTTTCGAGGAGCGCCTCCCCCAGCATAACGGCACCGCGACGGTCGGCTACGACATTGGCGCGGTCTCGTTCCTGGCACGCGGCCGCTATTACGGCGCGTGGACCGACGTCACCGGCAACGCGACCGGCGAGTTGTTCCAGCGGTTCGGCTCGATCGCGCTGTTCGACGTATCGGCCAGCTATCGGTTCGACGAGCATTTCACGCTACGGATCGGGGCCGAGAACGTCGCCAACACCTATCCCGCAGAAGCGACCAACCAGGCGGTCCGCGGGCTGATCTATTCGCGCAACGCCCCCTACGACACCGATGGCGGACAATATTACGCGCGGGTCGGGATGAAGTTCTGATGGCGCAGATCGTCGACCGCCGCCTCTTTCTCGCGGGCGCCGCCGCCCTGCCGATCGCGCAGGCCGGTGCGTTTCCGACCAAGGCGGTCGGCGAGGATGCCTTTTGGAAGAGCATCGCCGCGCACTACGATTCGACGCGCGAGGTCATCCATCTCGAGAACGGGAATTGGGGCATGATGGCCCGCCCCGTTCTCGACGCGTACGAGCGAAACGTCGAACGCGTGAACCGCGACACTAGCTATTACACGCGGCGGGGCATGATCGCGGACTGGACCGCGTCGCGCGATCAGCTCGCTGCCGCCTTGAACGTCCACCCCGACGAGATCGCGTTCACACGCAACGCCACCGAAGCGCTCAAGGCATTGATCCTGGGCTATAACCGTCTGACCCCAGGCGATGCCGTCCTCTATGCCGATCTCGATTACGACAGCATGCAGGCGTGCATGGACAGCCTCGCGGTACGCCGCGGCGTATCGGTGGTGCGGATCGCGCTGCCCCAGCCGGCCACGCGCCAGTCGCTGATCGACGCCTATGCGGCAGCGATGGCAGCGAACCCGCGTCTCAAACTCATCCTGCTCACGCATCTCAGTCATCGTACCGGTCTCGTCCTTCCGGTGCGCGAGATCGCCGCCGTGGCGCGCGCACGCGGGATCGCGACGATCGTCGATGCCGCGCACAGCTGGTGCCAGATCGACATGACGCTGGCCGATCTCGACTGCGATTATGTCGGCATCAACTGCCACAAATGGCTGGGCGCGCCGCTCGGCGTCGGTGCGATCCATATCCGCCGTGGCGCGCTGTCCGCGGTCGACCGCGATCCTGCCAACCCGGCGTCCGACCGCGACACGATTCAGGCGCGGGTCCATACCGGCACGGTCGATTTCGCCGCACCGCTGACCGTCCCCGCCGCGCTCGCCTTCCAGGCGACGATCGGCAACGCACGCCGCGCCGATCGTCTTGCCGCACTCCGCAACCGCTGGGTCGATCAGGTGAAGCGGATGCCCGGCATCGAGATTCTGACGCCCGACGATCCCGCGCTGCACGGCGGTATCACGTCGTTCCGAATCGCAGGTAAAACCAGCAGCGCGGACAATGTGGCGCTGGCGAAGACACTGCTCGACCGGTTCCGCATTTTTACGGTGCACCGCGACGGCCCTGCCGCCGGATCGTGCGTCCGCGTGACGCCGGCCTTGTTCAATTCCATGGCGGACATGGACGCCCTCGCGCATGCCCTGAAATCGCTCTGAACCGCAGTCTTTTCGGCCGCTCACGATACATCTAGCCGCCGTCGCGGAGTTGCGCTAGCAATCGCACATGACCGTACCCACTATTCTAAAAAACCTGCGACTGCCCGTCATCGGGTCGCCGCTCTTCATCATCTCGGGTCCCGAACTGGTGATCGCGCAGTGCAAGGCGGGGATCGTCGGGTCGTTCCCCGCGCTCAACGCCCGGCCCCAGGCGATGCTCGACGAATGGCTGCACCGGATCACCGAGGAACTGAGCGCACACAACCGCGCTAACCCCGATCGCCCGGCCGCACCGTTCGCGGTGAACCAGATCGTCCACAAGTCCAACGATCGCCTCGAAAGCGATCTGGAGACCTGCGCGAAGTGGCAGGTGCCGATCGTCATTACCTCGCTAGGCGCGCGCGAGGACCTGAACACCGCGGTGCACGGCTGGGGCGGTATCACGATGCACGACGTGATCGACGATCGCTTTGCGCGCAAGGCGATCGAGAAAGGTGCCGACGGCCTGATCGCGGTCGCGGCGGGCGCGGGTGGCCATGCCGGTCGCCTGTCACCGTTCGCGATCGTCCAGGAGATCCGGCAGTGGTTCGACGGTCCGCTCGCGCTCTCCGGGTCGATCGCGACCGGCGACGCGGTATTGGCGGCGCAGGCGATGGGCGCGGACTTCGGCTATATCGGATCGCCCTTCATCGCGACGACCGAGGCGAACGCGGATCAGGCGTACAAGGACGGTATCGTCGCGGGCCGCGCCTCGGACATCGTCTATTCGAACCTGTTCACCGGCGTGCACGGGAATTACCTGCGCGCCTCGATCGTCGCCGCCGGGATGGACCCCGATGCACTGCCCGAGGGCGATCTGAAAACGATGGATTTCGGTGGCGGCAACGGATCGAAACCCAAGGCGTGGCGCGATATCTGGGGCTCCGGCCAAGGCATCGGCGCGGTCACCGAGATCGAGACGGTAGCGCTCCGCGTCGACCGGCTCGAACGCGAATACCGCGCGGCAAGGGCGCGTCTGGCGCTGTAGGGACGAGACGGCGCGCCGCAGCGCTGTCGATGGGCGGCGTTACGTCCGCCTAGAATGCGGTGGCGAGGCGGTTCTGCATCGTCAGCGCGGGACTGACGACAGTTCCGGGCGTGTCCTGCGCGTGATCCAGCCGCGCCACTCGCCGATGCAGGTCGATACTCGCCTCAACCAACCGGCGCGCCGGGCTCGGCAGGACGTCGATTACGGCCTGATCGGTCGACGGCGCATCGCCCAACCGCCGTCGCGGATCCAGCGCGTCGCTTGCACGCAACTCCCCCGCCCGCACCGCGCGCTGCGTCAGGAACCATGCGATCACGTGCATCAGCCGGGTCGTCACCTTGAGCGACTCGCAACTGAAGCTCACCCGAACCGGGGGATCCAGTGCTTCGCGATCCACCCGGCCGGCCTCGTCGAAATAGTCCCGCGCTTCGTCCGCCAGCAACATCGCTTCGTTGTAAAGCGCATCGATCAGGCGGTGCTGCATGAGCAGTTCATGGCTGGTCTGGGTCATCGTCATCGGCGATGCCACACGGACTCGAGGTTCGACAGCGAGGTTAATGCACCGGTAACCGCGCAGTGTCCCGGAATGCGTCAATTTGGCCGCGCGTCGGCGACGTCGTGTCAGGCGATGATATCGGGAATCATCTGGTCTTCGATCATGGCGATCTCATCGCGAAGACGCAGCTTGCGCTTTTTCAAGCGCGCCATCTGCAATTGATCGGGAACGGCGGTCATCGCCAGTGCGGCGATCGCATCGTCGAGGTCGCGGTGCTCGGTCCGCATTGCGTCAAGTCGTATCCTGGCCTGTGCGTCGTCCACCTTGTCCCCCGGTTGATGCCGCTAACCTGACGCCGTCCTTAGCAAATGCGGCGGGGCGCGCGAGTGCTAAACCGTCACGGGTCCATTCAAATCGCCGCAATCGAGATCGGCACGGGTCGTCGCTGGAAAAGGCTCGATCATCGATATGATCCATTTCCGATGAAGACATTTCCGTGACTCGGTGGTTTACTCGGTCTCCCAACCCGAATGCAG
>JAJNQF010000045.1 GCA_021154945.1 Sphingomonas sp. | reverse complement strand
GGGGGCGCTTGTGATCCTGGGCTCCTGCGTGCGCAGGAGAACAAGCCCGGCGAACCTTTGCTTCTGCTCCCCTTCCGCCTGCGGGAGGGGTCGGGGGAGGGGCTTTGCCGAGGCGGGGCGTTTGTGGGACGCCCCTCCCCTAACCCCTCCCGCAGGCGGGAGGGGAACTGCGTGCCGCTCGGGGTGGGCTTAGGGACTAGAACCACCCCTGTGTTGGCACGGTAACACAGGCCATTTACGTCGGTCCGCGCATGCTCTAGCTCTCGTCCCATGACCGATACCGCAGCGCCGTCCTACGCCCCTCCCCCGTCCTACACCGACCCGACGCGGCCTCGCCGCAAATGGCGGCTGGTGCGGGGCGTGTGGAAGTTCCTCGTGGCGATCAAGGATGCGCTCGTCCTGATCGCGATGCTGTTGTTCTTCGGGCTTATTTTCGCGGCGCTCAATGCGCGGCAGAGCACCACGGCGATCAAGGACGGCGCGCTGGTGCTCGACCTCAATGGCTCGATCGTCGAGCAGCCCGAGGAGCAGGCCGCGTTCGCCGCGCTCTCGGGGCAGAACACGACTCGCCAGTTCCGCCTGCGCGACGTGGTCCGCTCGATCGACACGGCGAGAACCGATGCGCGGGTGAAGGCCGTGGTACTCGATCTCGACAGCTTCGGTGGCGCGTATCCCGCGGCGCTGGGAGAAGTCGGCGATGCGTTGGCGCGGGTGCGCGCGAGCGGCAAGCCGGTGCTCGCCTATGCGACGGCGTACACCGATGGCGGCTACCGCCTCGCGGCCAACGCCAGCGAGGTCTGGGTCAATCCGCTGGGCGGCACGATCTTCATGGGTCCGGGTGGCAACCAGCTCTATTACAAAGGCCTGATCGACAAGCTCGGCGTCAACGCGCACGTCTACCGCGTTGGCCGCTACAAGTCGTTCGTCGAGCCCTACACGCGCGCCGACCAGAGCGAGGACGCCAAGGCGGCGAGCACCGCGCTGTACGGCACGCTGTTCTCGCAGTGGCGCGAGGCCGTCGCCAAGGCCCGGCCCAAGGCGCAGATCGCGCAGTTCATGAGCGCGCCCGACAAGGTCATCATCGCCGCGAACGGCAACATCGCGCAGGCCAATCTGCGCGCCGGCATCGTCGACAAGCTGGGCGACCGGACCGCGTTCGGGCGACGCGTCGCGGAGATCGCCGGGTCCGACGACAAGAAGCCGGCGGGCAATTTCAACACGATCAAATACGATGCCTGGGTGAAGGCAAACCCGCTGCCGACCGCGGGCGACGCGATCGGCGTACTGACGATCGCCGGCGAGATCGTCGACGGCGAGAGCGGCCCCGGCAAGGCGGCGGGCAAGACGATCGAGAAGGCGGTGCTCGACGGGCTCGCCAAGAAGGATCTGAAGGCCCTGGTGGTCCGCGTCGATTCACCGGGCGGATCGGTGCTGGCGTCGGAGCAGATCCGGCTCGCGATCCTCGAGGCCAAGCGGCAGAAGCTGCCGATCGTCGTGTCGATGGGTGGGCTGGCGGCCAGCGGCGGATACTGGGTGTCGACGCCCGCCGACGTGATCTTCGCCGAACCCGGCACGATCACCGGATCGATCGGCATATTCGGCGTGATCCCGACCTTCGAGAACGCGCTCGCCAAGATCGGCGTGACCAGCGACGGCGTGAAGACGACTCCGCTATCGGGCCAGCCCGATATCGTCGGCGGCACCACGCCGATGTTCGACGCGATCGCGCAGGCGGGCATCGAGAACGGCTATCGCGAGTTCATCAGCCGCGTCGCCGCGTCGCGGAAGATGACTCCGGCGCGGGTCGACGCGATCGGCCAGGGCCGCGTCTGGGATGGCGGCACCGCCCGGCAGATCGGGCTGGTCGACCGGTTCGGGACGCTCAAGGACGCGATCGATGAGGCGGCCAAGCGCGCGAAGCTCGATCCGGCGAAGGTGCACGCCGAGTATCTGGAGAAGAAGCCGGGCTTCCTCGCGACGATCGCGCAGGATTTCGGCGACAACGGTTCGGACGACGACGCAGGGGGCGGCGATGCGTTCGCGCATGTCGCGGCGGATCGTCGCCAGATGCTCGCGCAGGCGGTCGGCGACATGAAGCGGCTGGCGACGTCGGGCTCGATCCAGGCGCGCTGCCTGGAGTGTGGCGGGATGGGGCCGACGACGGCGGGCATCGGCGATGCGAAGCTGCTTGACCTGTTGCTGGCGCGGATCGGCTTCTGATGGTGGCCACTTCGGGCAATGGCGGCGGGATCGTGATCCGGGCCGCGCGGCCCGAGGATGCCGCGTCGATCGCCGCGATCTATGCGCCGCACGTGCTGGTCGGGACGGTGTCGTTCGAGACCGAGGCTCCGGATGCGCGGCAGATGCGGGCGCGGATGGCGGCGTCGGACGGGCTCTATCCCTGGCTGGTCGCGACGGTGGGGGATGCGGGCGGGGTGATCGCGTTCGGCTATGCCGGACGGTTCCGCGAGCGCGCCGCCTATCGCTTCGTCGTCGAGACCACGGTCTATGTCGCGGACGCGG
>JAJNQF010000038.1 GCA_021154945.1 Sphingomonas sp. | reverse complement strand
GATTTGACCCCCGTCACCCCGGACTGGTTCCGGGGTCCAAGGTTCCTCACACCCGATAGCGGCGGTCACGCGGAATGGTGGATACCGGAACAAGCCCGGTATGACGGGGGGGGGGGCGCCTGCGAGCGCGCCCGCGCCACGCCCCTCTGCCAAGCGCCGTGGCATGCCTTCGCTCCACACCCCGCTGCTGAGCCAGCCGTCACCCCTTCTACGCCGTCATCCTGGCGAAAGTCAGGATCCAGAGCCTCGAACGATACATCTGATACCCGTGGATCCTGACTTTCGTCGGGATGACGGGATGGTAAGAGGGGCCGAGACCGCTGTCCTACACATTTCGATCCGGCATACCCGATCGGTCCTGCTGTCAGGCGAGGATCGATCATGGCGAAGGCACGCTATTCGGCCGCCCCGCAGCCACGTCGCGCGGACACCGTCGCGCCTCGCTACGAAACTCCAATCCCCCCACACCTTCCGCGACCCCGACCGCTACGTCCTCGCAGAACAAGCGAATGTCGACGCCGCCGCATCCCGGTCGCGCCCGAGGTCGCCGCCTACCGCGACCGTAGACAGCACTCGCCAGGACCCTGCGCAGATGACCGCTCTTCCGACGGGCTCCGCGCGATGGCCGATGCTCGGCCCTGCGCGAAAGTCCAAGGTCGAGCACGCTCCCACGCCAGCCCGCCAATCTCGCGCAACAGCGAACCCGAACCCGGACCCGAACCCGCGCCCAAGCCCGATCCGCAACGGACAGGCGACGCCGAAGCCAATCCCGCCCAGTCGCAGCGCGCGGACGATCCGCCGCAGCGGCTCGCCGGGCCTGCACCCAAATCCCGGATCGGGCGTTCTCCCGCCGTCACTCTAATCGACGGAGACCCCCATGAGCATCTTCAGCAAGATCAAGTCCGCTATCTTTGGTGAGAAGGGCCCGCTCGGCAGCGGTCATTTCGGCACGCCCAAGGCGGCTCCCGCCCCCGCACCCCAGACCCCCGCGCCGCAGACCACTGCCGCCCAGCCGACGCCGACGCCCGCCGCGCCGATCCCACAGGCCGCACCCGCCCAGGCGGTCGACGTCGAGGCCGTCCTCTCGGGTATCGCTGCGAAGAAGGGTTCCGACCTCAACTGGCGCACCTCGATCGTCGACCTGATGAAGCTGCTCGATCTCGATTCGAGCCTCGACAACCGCAAGGAACTCGCCACCGAGCTCGGCTACACCGGTGCGAAGGACGGCAGCGCCGAAATGAACATGTGGCTGATCAAGGCCGTGATGCGCGAGCTGGAAAAGAACGGCGGCACGGTGCCTGCCAACCTCAAGGACTAAGGCCGTTTCGGCGCCGGCAACCAAATGTCGGCGCCGATCATTACGCTTTCAGTACCAACTCTCTGAAAGGACACGAAATGCGCGTTGCGATGCTGGGCCTGCTGGCCGCCTCTACCATGGTTGCCGGCTGCGTCGGCGACGGGGGCAGCCGCTACGGCGTCGACCCGCGTTATCGGTCCTACGACTATAACCGGCCGGATCCTGCCTATGGCAGCTACGACGCCGGCCGTTACTACCGCGACGACCGCCGCTATCGCGAGCGCCGCCTGTCGCGCAACGAGCGTATCTATCGCGGTAACGACGGCCGCTATTACTGCCGCCGCAACGATGGCACCACCGGGCTGATCGTCGGCGGAGTCGCGGGCGGCGTCCTCGGCAACGTCATTGCGCCTGGCGGCTCGGGGCTGCTCGGCACCGTCCTCGGTGCGGCCGGCGGTGCGCTTGCCGGACGTGCGGTCGATCGCTCCAGCAACGACACCCGCTGCCGCTAAATTGCTCGACTGGCGCCGAAATATCGGCGCCGGTCGTTTCAAATTATGGATGTCTCGGTCGGTGCGCGTAAAAATAATATGTGCGGTAATCGACGCAGTTCTTGACCCATTTTACCGGCAAGATTTGCAATTCCGGCGGTCTTGGCCCATATAGCGCTCAGCTACAGTCGCATATCGACGGTTCTTGGCGCTTTGCGGCACCTTTCTCCTTCTTTCCCTGCTCCGCGGCACGAGTCGCCCGAACGTCGGGTTACTCTCTACTAAGAAGGAGCCACCTCATGGCTATCACCGGAACCGTCAAGTTTTTCAACGCCGACAAGGGCTATGGCTTCATCGCGCCGGATGGCGGCGGCAATGATGCCTTCGTGCACATCACCGCAGTCGAGCGCGCCGGTATGCCGACGCTGAACCAGAACCAGCGCGTCACCTACGAGCTCGAGCCCGACAAGCGCGGCAAGCAGTCGGCCGTGAACCTCCAGCCAGCCGATTGATCTCGCTGGCGGATTACGGTCCGCCAACCTGATCTCGGTTGCGGTGCGGCGGTCTTCGGATCGCCGCATCACCCCTTTCCAGTTTCCGCAGGAGCGCACCAGCATGGCCGATAATCCAGAATTTTACCGGGCCCGTGCTGAAGAAGAGCGCCGCAACGGCGATGCCGCCCTGCTCGACAATGTCCGCGACCGCTGCCGCCGCGCCGAAAAGGCCTGGGACGACATGGCCTCGCGCGCAGAACGCACCCAGATCCTCCGCGCCGCGCGCGAAGCCGCCCCTCCCGGGGGCGAGCGCATGATGATCGGTACTCCGTCGATGGTGCCCGCTGAGTAAGCGCGTACGGATCTCGGTTGAGCTAGATAGAACCCGGGTGCAGCGATGCGCTCGGGTTTTACTTTGGTGGCCCGGAAGTAAAAAGCTGAAGGCAGAATGGGTTCGCGCGGAGGCGCAGAGAGCGCGGAGGTTCCCAGCCGAACCGGAGGTTCTCAAAACTCTGATAAAGTCAGCGCCGTCACCCCGAGCGAACCACCTTCGCGTCCTCCGCGGCTCTGCGCGAACCAATCTTCTGCCAGAACGCGACTG
>JAJNQF010000036.1 GCA_021154945.1 Sphingomonas sp. | reverse complement strand
AAGGGTGCCAAGCCGGTGACGGTCGTTCTCTAGTCCCGTCATCCTGACGAACGACAGGATCCAGGGTAACTAAGGGCGGTCTCTTGTGGCTCTGGATCCTGACTTTCGTCAGGATGACGGGACTACAGAACCACCGTCACCGGCTTGGCACCCTTGATCCCAGCCAGGATCATCGCCTCCCAGATCGCAGGATCACCCGCCGCGGCCATCGCCTTGTCAGGCTCGCGCAACGTCTTCAGCACCGCTAGCGCGTCAGGCAGATAGTCCGGCCATGCATCGTCGATCAGCCGCGACGCCGACTCGGCATCGCCGCCAGCGTTGCAGCTGATCCGCTGTCCCGCCAGCACGCGCGCGACGCGTTCGGCAACCGGTGTCGTGGAAACGTCCATGAGCATTCTCCTCGCGGGACTGGTCTATACCAAACCCGCGAGGCGAACGAATGCTCCTTTTAGCGTGCCGGGCCCGAACCCGCGCCACGCGCAGGACCACGACCGCCACCGCCGCCAGCCGGACGCCCGCCGCCCTGACCGCCGGGACGACCACCGCCCTGCGGACGACCGCCGCCACCACCTTGGCCGCCGCCACCCTGGCCACCACGGCTCGCACCCGCATAGTTGCGACCGGTGCTACCCGTCGCCCTCGGCGAATGCGTCGCGCGCGGCCGTGCCGGATCGCGCGGACGGTCGATCCGGACCTCGGGATCGGCGCCCATCGTCTTGACGCGCGTCTGCTTGATCTGGTTCGACAGGTTGACGAAATCGTCCGGCAGCGAGCGGACCTGGACCTTCTGGCGGGTGATCCGCTCGATGTCGCGCAGGTACGCCTTCTCGTCGTCCGCGCAGAACGCGACGGCGATGCCGCTCGCGCCCGCACGTGCAGTACGACCGATGCGGTGGACATACTGCTCGGCGACGTTCGGCAGCTCGAAGTTGATGACGTGGCTGACGCCCGAGACGTCGATCCCTCGCGCGGCGATGTCGGTCGCGATCAGGACCTTGACCTTGCCCTGCTTGAACTCGCCGAGTGCCCGCTCGCGCTGGCCCTGGCTCTTGTTGCCGTGGATCGCGTTCGAGGCGATGCCGTTGCCGGCGAGCAGCTTCACGACGCGGTCGGCGCCATGCTTGGTGCGCGTGAACACGAGCGCGCGGTCGATCGCCGGATCGGCCAGCGTGATCGTCAGCAGCGCCTGCTTCTCCGACTGGTTGCAGAAGGTGACATACTGGTCGACGCGCTCGGCGGTCGTCGCGGCAGGCTTCACCGAAACGGTCTTCGGGTCGAGCAGGAACTGCGACGCTAGCTCGCGGATCGCGACCGGCATCGTTGCCGAGAAGAACAGCGTCTGGCGCTTCTTCGGCAGCATACGCACGATCTTCTTCAGCGCATGGATGAAGCCGAGATCCATCATCTGGTCGGCTTCGTCGAGCACGAGGATCTCGATCATCGACAGGTTGACGAAGCCCTGCTCGATCAGGTCGATCAGGCGGCCCGGCGTGGCGACGAGGATGTCGACGCCGCGGCTCATGTCCTGGCGGTTTTTGTTGATGCTGGTGCCGCCGAACACGGTCGTCACCGACATCTTGCTGAACTGGCCGTACGCGCGGGCGCTGTCGGCGATCTGGCTCGCCAGCTCACGGGTAGGTGCAAGCACCAGCATGCGGCAATGCGTCGGCAGGACGCGCTTCTGGTTTTCGGTCAGCCGCTGGATCGACGGCAGCACGAACGCTGCGGTCTTGCCGGTGCCGGTCTGCGCGATGCCGAGCAGATCGCCACCCTCGAGCAGGATCGGGATCGACTGCGCCTGGATCGGCGTCGGCTCGGTGTAGCCCTTGGCTTCGAGCGCACGGACGAGCGGCTCGGCAAGGCCGAGGTTTGCAAATGACATGAATAGTCTCTCAATAGATGCCGGGCTCGCGAATCCACACAAGGAGGCGCGAGGGGCGGTGGTGTTTTGACACCCCGCGTGAAAAGGGAAGCCCGTTGGAAACGACCGAGGCGGAGCTAAGACCGTAAAGGTCCAATCACGCTGCATTACGCCTCGATGACGGCCATCTGGCGCATCATGGTCGAAAAGTCAACCTTCGACCCGTTTCGGCACCCGTAGCGAATTTAGGTCCGGATCTGGCCGAGGTGCAGATACCGCTCGTTGAACTCTGCGGCGTCGCGCAGCCGAGACCAGTCGGTCACGCTCACTTGGCGCTTCTTGCGCGCGATCAGCCCGTCGGTTTCGAGCGATTTCAGCACCCGGTTGACGTGCACCGGCGTCAGCCCGAGCGCGTCGCCAAGCTGCTCCTGCGTCATCGGCAACTCGTACGCCATCGCATCGCCGAGCGTCGATTTCTTGAATCGCACCGAGAATTCGCAGAGCAGATGCGCCATCCGGCTGCGCGCGTTCCTCCGGCCGACGTTGAGCAGCCATTCCCGGTGGATCGACGCCTCGACCAGCGCATCGATCCACAGGGCCTGGCCGGCGGCGGGACACGCCTCGATGAACTGGCGCAGCGCCACGATCGGGACCTCGGCCAGCGTCAGCCGGGTCAGGGCTTGGATGTCGTGATCGGATTCGTCGAGGAACAGGTTCTGCAGGTCGACGAATTCGCCGGGCATTAGGATCGATACGATCTCGCGCTCGCCATTGGGCGTCAGCTTCTGCCGATAGGCGAGCCCATCGAGAATGAACGCACACCGCGTCGGGCGCTGGCCTTCGCGGAGCATATAGGTCGACGCATCGATCGTCCGCACTTTGAATGGCAACGCTGCGATCTGGGCGCGGTCGTCCGCACTCATCGCCATCCGCGACTCGAACTTACGTATAACCTGTTCAGTCACGGTGGACATATCCACGTGCACTCTCCGCATCCAGTGCAGGAGCACTCGGTTCTCGCTGTCACCCTCTCTTGGATAGCGCGTCGGCGCGGAACGCACCTTATCCCAGGATTGAGCGGACCGACAAAACCCATGTTATGTTACGACGGACCGTTCCGGCACGTTCGGCGATCGACAACGCCTGGCGCCATCGGTTCAGGAATGCGGTGAACCGGTTATGCCGCCGGGGGTGTCGCCCGGCTCGTCGATCATGACGGCGACCGCCAGCAGCACGCTCCCCTCGTCGTTTCGCACCGCGACGCGGAAGCGCGCCCCATGGCGTGCGACGGCGGGATGGTCGCTAAGGTAATCGCCCGCGAAGATGACCGCCTGGACGCGCGCTTCCTCGTCGTCCGCCAGATCGGTGCCTTCGTCGTCATTGACGCATTTATGGTTGTCGATGTCGAAGAAGTATCTGGGCATGCTCGACTTCCTCAACCGTTACGCAAACCCGATGATAACAGGCCGACAAACGCTCCGCTCTTACCAAAATCAGTTTCTGCGCGCGCTGCGTGCTCGACTTGAACTGCGTCGCGAGCGTAGGATGCGGGCAAACAATAGAGGATCCGCCGCATGAAACTGGCCAGCCTGAAGCATCCCGATGCCATCAAAGGGCGAGAGCGCGGACGAGACGGCAAGCTCGTCGTCGTCTCGAACGATCTCGCCTGGTATGCCGATGCGAGCCACATCGCGCCGACGCTGCAGGCCGCACTCGACGACTGGGACCGGCTGTCGCTCGATCTCAAGAACCTGTCGACCGATCTCGAACACGAGATGATCCCAATGCGGCGCTTCCACGAGCATGACGCCGAGTCGCCGTTGCCGCGTGCGTATCAATGGGCGGACGGTTCGGCCTACGTGAATCACGTCGCGCTGGTCCGCCAGGCGCGGGCGGCGGAGATGCCCGACAGCTTCTGGCACGATCCGCTGATGTATCAGGGCGGCTCTGACGGGTTCCTCGGCCCGCGCGATCCGATCCCGCTCGGCGACGAGGCCTGGGGTTGCGACATGGAGGCCGAGGTCGTCGTCGTGACCGGCGACGTGCCGATGGGCGCGACCCGCGACGAGGCGCTGGCGGCGATCCTGCTCGTCGGGCTGACCAACGACGTGAGCTTGCGCAACCTGATCCCCGGCGAACTCGGCAAGGGCTTCGGCTTCTTCCAGTCGAAGCCGGCAAGCGCGTTCTCGCCCGTGTTCGTGACCCCCGATGCGCTCGGCGACTGGTGGCAGGACGGCAAGCTACACCGGAAACTGATGGTCGATCTGAACGGCCAGCCGCTCGGGCGCGCCGATGCCGGGGAGGACATGACGTTCGATTTCGGCACGCTGGTCGCGCACGCCGCCAAGACCCGCAAGCTCGGTGCGGGCACGATCGTCGGCTCGGGCACCGTCTCGAACCGCGGCCCCGATGGCGGCCCCGGCAAATCGATCGCCGAGGGCGGCGTCGGCTATTCCTGCCTCGCCGAAGTCCGGACGATCGAGACGATCACCGGCGGCAAGCCCGTCACGCCGTTCCTCAAAAAGGGCGATACCGTCCGCATCTGGGCCGAGGACGACAAGCGCCACCCGATCGTCGGCGTGATCGAACAGACGGTCGAATAGTCGCCACGTCGACTCCTTGTTTCCCCGCGAAGGCGGGGACCCAGTCTGGGCTCCCGCCTTCGCGGGAGAACAAGGAGGAGCCGATGTAAGTCTCTCCCCTCACCGCCGAAAACCACCCGAACGCCGCCGGCTGGAAAATCCCCTCGCACTCGCCGTT
>JAJNQF010000483.1 GCA_021154945.1 Sphingomonas sp. | reverse complement strand
CGACTCCGACCGCGATCGCCACCGCGGTCATGACGAAGCGGGCAGGGTGGAACCGCCACTCGCCGGCGATCAGCCAGCCCAGCGCGACCCGCGCCGACCAGAGCCGGGGCTCCGGAGGGCGAGGAGGAGCGGGGCGCGGCTCAGCGATCACGGCGCTCCACCAATCCGTCGCGGCCGAGCGTCAGCACGCGATCGGCGATCGCCGCGCTGGCGTCCGAATGCGTCACCATCACGCCCGCCGCCTTGTTGTCGCGCACCGCTCCGGCGAACAGCGACAGCACGCGCGCGGCGGTTTCGGGATCGAGATTGCCGGTCGGCTCGTCCGCCAGGATCAGCGCAGGCCGGTGGACCAGCGCGCGGGCGATCGCGACGCGCTGCAACTCGCCGCCCGACAGGTCGCGCGCATAGCCGTCGCCGCGCCCACCCAGCCCGACCGCCTCGAGCATGGCCTCCGCCCGCTTGCTAGCCGCGGCGGCGTCGGGCGAGACCAGCGTCAACGGCAGCGCGACATTCTGCTGCAGCGTCAGATAGGGCAGGATGTGGAAGGCCTGGAACACGAAGCCGATCCGCTCGCGCCGCAGCCGCGTGCGCGCGGTTTCGTCGAGCGTCCCCAGCACCGTCCCGTCGATCGCGACGCTGCCTTCGTCCGCCTTGTCCAGCCCGGCGAGGATGTTGAGCAGCGTCGATTTCCCCACGCCCGATTCGCCGATGATCGCGACGAGTTCGCCCGCGCCGACGTCGAGGTCGAGGTGTTGGAACAGCAGCCGGGGCCCCGGCACCGACTTGCCCAGCGCGCGTACCGCCAGAAGGGTTCGATCGTCCTGCATTCTCGAATCCCCCGCGGTCATCCCTGGTTCGAACGCGTCCGCAACCGGCTCGATCGACGTCCCTCATGTGTGTCGCGAGGGGCTCGACATCAATGCGTGTACGCGAACAGTTAGGTGTCGGCTTCGCAAACGATTGCCGGCAGGTCCGTTACGGAACAAGTTTCCTTAACGCCTTCATGCGACGAGATAAAAAACTGTCGAAGCGAACGTCGTGCCTATTCTCTTCAATCTGCATTTTCAGCATTCCGGGTCCCTGGTGGCGGTTGCGGTCGGCATCTGCCTGACCGCGGGGTGGTCGGTGGCGCTGCTCACCACCGATCTCGCCGATCCGACCGCGCGCGAGGCCATTGGCTGGCGGCACGTCGCGCTCGCGCTGGCCGCCGGGCTTGGCGTCTGGACCACGCATTTCATCGCGATCCTCGCCTATCGTCCCGACCTTCTGCTTCGCTACGACGCGTTGATGACGGTGCTGTCGGCGTTCGTGGGGATCGCCGCGGTCGGGCTGCCGATGGTGGCGATCACGCAAGCACGCACACGGGGCCAGCGCAGCCTGGCGGGCGCCGTCGCGGGTGGCGGGATCTGGTGCATGCATGCGGTCGGCATCACCGGCATGATGGACTGCGCGCATTTCTTCTCCTGGCCGACCAACATGATCGGCCTGCTGCTCGGGGCGGCGATCGTGGCGGCGTGGCAGTTCAACGCACGCTGGTCGCGCTCGCGCCCGACCGGGTGCCTGTTGTTCGCGCTCGCGGTGTGCGTGACGCATTTCGTCTCGCTGTCCGGCGACATCGTCATCGGCAGCGTCGACGAACGACAGGGTGGCCTGTTGTCGCCCGGGCTGGTCGCCGCCTGCATGGCGTTCGCCGTCTCGGTGACGTGCCTCGGCAGCCTGTTGACGTTCACCCGGATAAAAGCCGCGCGCGAGCAGGAGTCGCGGACGCTCAAGGCGGTGCTGGAGAGCATGAGCGACGGGCTCGTGTTCATCGACAGGGACGGGCGGCTGCGTCACTTCAACCGCCGCTTCCTCGATCTGTTCGATACGCCGGCGGAGGCGATCGCGCCGGGTCTGACGATCGACGGCTTTCTCGATGCGATCGCGTGGTATCGCGACTGGCCTGCCGAAAAGCGCGCGCTGGTCGGCGGCGCGATGAAGCAATGGGTCGAGGCGGACACCGGCTTCGACCGCGAATGCGAGATGGAGGACGGCCGGACCTATCAGATGCAGTGCCGTCCGGTGCCGCGCCAGGGCATCGTCCTGACCTTCACCGACGTCAGCGCGGAGCGGACCGCGCTCGGCGACCTCAAGCATCTCGCCTATCACGATCCGCTGACGGGGCTGGGCAATCGTCGGTCGTTGCGCGAGACGAAGGAGGCGCTGATCGCGCAGGGCGCGCCGTTCTCGCTGCTGTTGATCGATCTCGACGAGTTCAAGCGGATCAACGACGCGTTCGGGCACGGCGTCGGCGACAAGCTTCTGGTGCATGTCGCGACGCAGCTCACCGGGCTGGTCCCGCGCGACAGCTTCATCGCGCGGATGGGCGGGGACGAGATCGCGATCATCGTGCGCGAGATGGGCGGGGCGGCGACCGCGCTGGCGGAGGCGATCGTCGTGCGGTTGAGCGCCCCGGTGACGGTCGAGGGACGCCGGCTGCTGCCCAGTTGCAGCATCGGCATCTCGGGTTTCGCCGGCGATCTCTCTCCCGAGGACCTGATGAAGCGCGCGGACATGGCGCTGTACGAGGCCAAGCGGCTCGGTCGCCGCCGCGCCCAGGCCTATGTCCCGGGTCTCGCCGAACGCCTCGCCGAACGCCAGCACATCGTCGACGACCTGCACGAAGCCCTCCAGACCGCCGGCTTCACCCTCGCATTCCAGCCCGTCGTGCAGCTGTCGACCGGGATCACCACCGGCTACGAGGCACTGATCCGCTGGAACCACCCGACGCGAGGCTGGGTGCCGCCAGCGCTGTTCATTCCGATCGCCGAGGAATGCGGCCTGATCGAGGATATCGGTCGCTGGGTGATCATGGACGCCTGCCGCCAGCTATCCGGCTGGTCGCCGCATCTGCACGTCGCGATCAACGTGTCGGCCGCGCAGCTCAAGTCCGAGGCGCTGGTGCATCAACTGACGCAAGCCATTCTCATTCATGGGATCGCGGCGGAGCGGGTCGAGATCGAAATCACCGAGACCGCACTGATCGACGATGCGGACCGGACCGCGGCGACGATCGACCGGATTCGCAGGATCGGCGTGAAGGTGGCGCTCGACGATTTCGGCACCGGCCAGTCGTCGCTGTCGCATCTGCGCGATTTCAAGTTCGACCGGATCAAGATCGACCGGAGCTTCGTGATTCGTGCGGGCTTCGATCCGCGCTCGATGGCGGTACTGCGCGGGATCGTCGGCATCGGTCGCGAGCTCGGCGTCCTT
>JAJNQF010000471.1 GCA_021154945.1 Sphingomonas sp. | reverse complement strand
AACGGCGTGGCGATCGGGGTCTCGACGGTGTCGACCGGCAGCGATGGCCATGCGACGCCGACCGGGGTCTTCACCGTGCTCCAGAAGGACGTGGATCACGTGTCGAACCTCTACAAGGACGCGGCGATGCCGTTCATGCAGCGGCTGACCTGGGGCGGGATCGCGATGCATGCGGGCAATCTGCCGGGCTATCCCGCGTCGCATGGTTGCATCCGGCTGCCGCCCGCGTTCGCGAAACTGCTGTTCGGGATCACGCGGCTGGGGATCACCGTCGTCATCACGCAGGACGCGCGCGTTCCGGTGGTGGCCGCCAAGCCGGGCATGCTGACGTCGGCAGGATCTGAGGGCGGGGACTTCGTCTGGAACCCGGCGCTGTCGCCCAAGGGGCCGGTCTCGATCGTGATCAGCGGGCGCGACAAGCGGGTGGTCGTGCTGCGCAACGGGATCGAGATCGGTTCCGGCGCGATCGCGTTCGATGCGCCGATCGAGCGGACCGCCGCGTTCACGCTGCAATCGATCGATGCGGCCGGCGAGCATTGGCTGCGCCTGCCGCTGCCCGGCGATCCGAGAACCGGCGAACTGACCGCCGAGGATCGTGCCAAGGGGCATCTGGCGGAGGGATTCCGCGCCGCGCTGGCGACCGTGACGACGCCCGGTACGACGCTGCTGGTGACGCGCGAGACACTGGCGAGTGCCGGTACCGGTACTCCCGTCACGATCATCGAAGCGACCGGCCAGTGATCGCCGAACGCCCGATCGACCAGCGGCACGACCAGAGACTCACCCCGCGAGCTTGGCATGCGACGCCTGCCGCACGCGTGATGGCGCTGCTCGATACCAGTGCGAGCGGTCTGAGCGCGAATGATGCCGCCGCGCGCTTGCTCCGGGACGGGCCGAACGAACTCGCGCCGCCGCCGGCGCCCTCGACGCTGCTGCTGTTCGCGCGGCAGTTCAACAGTCCGCTGATCTATCTGCTGATCGCGGCGGCGGCGATCTCGCTCGGGCTCGGCCACCGCACCGATGCGGGGTTCATCGGTGTCGTGCTGCTCGTCAACGCGGCGATCGGCACGGTGCAGGAGAGCAAGGCGGCGGACAGCCTCGCCGCGCTCGGCCGCATGATCGGCCAGACCGCGACCGTCCTGCGCGGCGGCGCTGTATCGGTCGTCGACGCGCGAGCGATCGTCGTCGGTGATGTCGTAGCCTTGGAGAGCGGGATGGCCGTGCCCGCCGATATCCGCCTCGCGTCGAGCAGCGCGCTGCGCGTCGATCAGTCGACCTTCACCGGTGAATCCGTGGCGGTCGCGAAGGACCAGACGGCGCTGTTGGCCGCCGCCACGCCGCCGGGCGAGCGCACGACGATGGTGCTGGCCGGCACGATGATCGAGCAGGGACGCGGCACCGGCGTCGTCGTCGCGACCGGGGCCGACACCGCGCTGGGGGCGATCGACGCGTCGTTGCGGACCGCCAAGGCGACGCCGCCACCGCTCGTCGTCCGGCTCGACCGGCTGGCACGGCAGATCAGCATCGCGACCATCGTGCTGATCATCCCGTTCGCGCTCGTCCTGGTGATGCAGGGGCGGCCGGGCGACCAGATCCTGTTGCTCGCGGTCGCGCTGGCGGTGTCGGCGATCCCCGAAGGCCTGTCGATCGCGGTGACCGTCGCGCTGGCGGCAGGGACCCGGCGGATGGCAGCGCGGAAGGTGATCGTCCGCTCGCTGCCCGCGGTCGAGGGGCTTGGCGCGTGCACGATCATCGCCAGCGACAAGACGGGCACGCTGACGCGGAACGTTCTTTCCGTTGAGAAGATACTGCTCGCCGACGGGCGGGCATTCGCGAGCGCCGACTGGCTTGCGGACAGTCTGGCGGAGATGCGCCGCGCCGCTGCGCTCTGCAACGAGGCATCGATCGGACCCGACGGTGAGCCCGTCGGGGATTCGGTCGACGTCGCGCTACTGCGGTTTGCGGGCGAGGGTGGTGAGGATCTGGCCGCGCTGCATGCGGTCGCGCGGACCGCGGCGCTTCCCTACGAACCGGTCCGCAAATTCTCGACCGTTGCGGTGGCGGAGGGGCAGGGCGTCCGCGTGTTCGCCAAGGGTGCGCCCGAGATCATCCGGCAGATGTGTCGTACGATGGACCCCGGCGCGTTCGCCGCCGCCCTGGCCATGGCCGGCGAAGGCTATCGCGTGATCGCCGTTGCCGCGTCGGCGGGCGCGACGACCGCCGATCCGACTGCACCGACAGACCTCGTGCTGCTCGGCTGGATCGGGCTGATCGACCCGGTCCGCCCCGAAGTCCCGGACGCGATCGCGCGCTGTGCCGAGGCGGGGATCGGCGTGCGGATGGTCACCGGCGATAATCCCGGCACGGCCCTGACGATCGCCCGCGGGCTCGGGCTCGAGGTCACCGAGGCGCAGGTCGTCACCGGTGCGCAGATGACCGATCTTGCGGGCCAGCCCGAGCAACTCGCCGCGCTGGTGCTCGGCGGCCGCGTGTTCGCGCGGATCGAACCGGTGCAGAAGCTGGAGATCGTCCGCATCCTCGCCGCCAGCGGCGAACTCGTCGCGGTCACCGGCGACGGCGTCAACGACGCGCCCGCGCTCCAGGCGGCGCATATCGGCGTGGCGATGGGCGTCGCCGGAACCGACGTCGCGCGCGGCGCCGCCGACCTGGTGCTGGCCGACGACAATTTCGCGTCGATCGTCGCCGGGGTCGAGGAGGGCCGCGTCACCTATGCCAACGTCAGGCGGATCGTCATCATCCTGCTCGCCACCGGGATTGCGGAGATCGGCATGTTCATCGGCGCGGTCGTGCTCGGCCTGCCGATGCCGCTGACCGCGGTGCAGCTGTTGTGGCTCAACCTCGTCACCAACGGCGCGCAGGACGTGATGCTCGGCTTCGGCCGCGGCGAGGGCGACGAACTGCGCCAGCTGCCACGTCCGCCGAGCGCGCCGATCCTCGACCGGAGCGCGATCGCGCTGATGATCCCGCCGGCGCTGTTGATGACCGGGCTCGCGCTGTATCTCGTGGCGGGCATGCAGCGTGAGGGGCGCCCGCTTGCCGAGATCCAGAACGCGGTGCTGTTGATGACCGTGCTGTTCCAGAACGTCTACGTACTGTGCATGCGCAGCGAGCGGCGCTCGATCTTTCGCGAGCCGGTATTGTCGAACGCGTGGTTGCTGCTGGGCGTCGGCATCGCGCTGGCGTTGCAGGCGAGCGCGATGCTGTGGCCACCGCTCGGCGGGGTGCTCGGCACGTCGCCCGTAACGGCGGGAACGCTCCGCTTCTGCCTCGTCGCGACGGTCGCGACCGTGATCGTGACCGAGGCGACGAAGTGGACGGTCGCGCGCGTCAGACGGCTGGCGGCGTCAGGGTCATCCTGAGGACCATCGAGGCTGGATCGCCCGGACAGGCCGATGCGATCCAGCCGCGCTCGCGCTCGAGGTCGATCGCCTGATGGTTGTCGCGGCTTTCGATCGATTCCAGCGTCTGGATCCCCTTCGCCCGCGCGAACGCAGCGACGTGATCGAGCAGCGTCCAGCTGATCCCGAGCCGCTTATAGTCGGTCCGGATCGCCAGCGCGACTTCGGCGCGGCTGAGCGTGTCGTCCGCCGCCAGCATCGCGGTCGCGATCATTCGCCCGCTGGCGATGTCGAAGGCGAGGAAATTCTCGACATGCTCGTGATCGACCGTGACCAGCGCCTTCAGCTGGTCATGCCCGACCTTGTGGATCGCACTGAGAAACCGAAATCGCAGATCGTCGCGGTCGACGTGCCGAAACAGCTCTCCCAATTCGGCTTCGTCGGACGGTGCCGCGGGCCGGACGCGGAAGACATAGCCATTCCGCGTCGTCAGGTCGGCGCTCGACGCCGTGGTCCCGGAGGTGGCGCGACGATCCGCGAGGTTGAGTTCGACCATGGCGTGGAGCCCTTTTTTGCGAGTGCATGGTCCGACAGCCGGAACATGCACTCGCCTAACGGGAACACGGATGGCGCCCCAGCATCGGAAACCACGTAGCGGGGCGGGGCGGGGCCGGGCCGGGCCGGGCCGGGCGGACCGGCGGGCACCATTCACGCCGACGGAGCGACGGTCAGTCCTGCCTGAGCCATTGGCGGAGCACCGAGGTAACCTCGCCCGGGCGTTCGAGCGGGGAAAGATGGCCGCATCCGCGCAGCAGATGGAAGCGTGCGCCCGGAATCCGCAAGCTCAGCGACAGCGCGTCGTCGGGGGTGCAGATCCGGTCGCGATCGCCGACCGCGACTAGCGTAGGCACGTGGATCGCGGCGATCGCCTCGCTGATGTCGGGCCGGGCGAGCAGCGCGCGTTGCTGGCGTTCGAACACCACCGGGCCGACGCGGTCCGCCATCGCCTGCGCGGGACCGCTGACGATCGCGCTGAGCAGGGGATCGGCGTGCGGTGCGGTGGCGAGCATCCCTTGCCCGGCGACGGTACGCGGGCGCACGTCCATCGACCCGCGCGTCCCGAACAACGCGATCCGCTCGATCCGGTCGGGGGCTTGGCGGACCATCTCCATCGCGACGTACCCGCCGAGGCTCACGCCGGCGACCGCGAACCGCGGCGGTGCGGCGGCGAGCACCCGCGCCGCCATCGCCGACAGCGTATCGTCCTGCGACAGGTCGCCGAACTCGACCTGCGCGACGGCGGCGAGGTCGACGATCTGCCGCGCCCAGAGCTGCCCGTCGCAGCCCATCGCGGGGAGCAGCATCAGCGGTGTACGCGGTCGGACCATGCGAAATCTCCGGTAGCGGCGGGTTGCGGGGATGCTCACGTCAGGCGACGAACGGGAAGGCGAGCGCGACCATTCCGACCAGCGTCATCACCGTGCAGACGGCGATGGCCGGCACGAGCGTGAAGCGCTGGTGATCGGCGAGGTCGATGCCGACCAGGCTGACCAGCAGATAGGTCGAGGGCACCAGCGGGCTGAGCAGGTGGACCGGCTGGCCCATCAGCGACGCACGGGCGATCGCTTCGGGGGCGACGCCGTAATGCGCGCCGGCCTCGGCGAGGATCGGCAGCATGCCGAAATAGAACGCGTCGTTCGAGATGAAGAAGGTGGCCGGCATGCTCAGCACCGCGGTGATCGGCGCCATGTACGGCCCGAGCGCGGGCGGGATCACGCCGACCACCGCCTTGCTCATCGCCTCGACCATGCCGGTACCGCCGAGGATGCCGGTGAAGATGCCCGCCGCGAAGATCAATGACACCACCGCCAGCACGTTGCCGGCATGTGCGGAAATGCGCTCCTTCTGGTCGGCGACGCCGGGATAGTTGACGATCATCGCGATCGCGAACGCCAGCATCATCAGCACCGACAGCGGCAGGATGCCCCACACCAGCAACGTGAGCAGCGTGATAACGAGCGCGGCGTTGAACCAGATCAGTTTCGGGCGGCGTGCCTCGGGATATTGCGAGACGGCCATGCCGGTGAACTCGGTGTCCGCGGTGATCCCCGCTTCGCCCATCCGGACGCGCTCTTTTCGCCCGAAATACACGGCGAGACCGATCAGGAACGCGAGACCGGCGATCATGCCGGGGATCAGCGGCAGGAACAGCGTCGCCGGATCGAGCTTCAGCGCACTCGCCGCGCGCGCGGTCGGGCCGCCCCACGGCGTCAGGTTCATGATGCCGCTCGTCGTCATCAACAGGCAGACGAGATACAGCCGGTTCATGTTGAAGCGCTTGTAGAGCGGCAGCAGCGCGGCGATCGTGATGATATACGTCGTCG
Organism: Sphingomonas sp.; assembly: GCA_021154945.1. Taxonomy (GTDB): domain Bacteria; phylum Pseudomonadota; class Alphaproteobacteria; order Sphingomonadales; family Sphingomonadaceae; genus Sphingomonas. The sequence continues at coordinate 3,402 of JAJNQF010000471.1, read as the reverse complement.
AGCCGTCGCCATCGAGGCTGACGAGTGCGCACAGCACGACCGTCCCGATCAGTATCCGCATCGGATCGCCGTGGACCATCCGGATCAGCCGCCCGACCAGCGGATCGAACAGCCCGGTATCGGTCATCGTCGAGAAGAACAGGATCGCGAACAGCAGCATGACGCCGGTCGGCGCAAGGTTCTTGATGCCGTCGATCATCATCGGGCCGAGGCCCGCGGCCTCGCCAGCGAACACGCCGAAGATCGACGGGATTACGATGAGCGCGACCAGCGGCGTCATCTTCTTGGTCATGATCAGCGTCATGAACGTGGCGACCATCAGGAAGCCGAGCAGGGCAAGATTCATCGCATCGTCCTAGGAAAGGGCGTGAAAAAGGGGCGCGGGGGCGGTGGCAGGCGCTGTCGCCACCGCGGTCGTGGACGTCGTCGCAGACGCCATCGCAGACGTCGTCACAAACACGCCGTCATCCTGACGAAAGTCAGGACCCAGGATTACCGGGTGCTGTGCTGCGTGGCTCTGGGTCCTGACTTTCGTCAGGATGACGGAGCGTTGGGGGCGGGTCGCCGTGGCAGAGCACATTCCGGCCAGCATCAGAACGTCACGCCGACACGGGCGCTCACCGTCTGGCCGCTGTCGTTGCCGACATAGTCGCCGGCGCGGTTGTCGGTGTTCCACTGGATTGCGTTCACCTGGAAGCGGGTGAAGCTGTTGAGGTACCAGTTGACGCCTACAGTCGCCGCCCAGCCGTCGCCACCGGTCAGCAGGTTGTCGAAATCGAGGCTTTCGTAGCGCGCGGTCAGTTCGATCGCGCCGACCCCGCCATCGAACGTGGGCTTCAACACCTTGGGCTGGCCGAAGCTGCCGAGCCGTGGGTTGTACGGCGGCAGGTCACCGGTCAGGAAAAGCCCGCCCGAGACGCTCCACGCCTTGCTGACGAAATCGGGTCGACCGCCGTCGAGCCGCGCGTTGCGGCGGCCCGCTTCGCCCATCACCCACAACGGCCCGCGATAGCCGCCGAGCTCGACGCCGTAGCCGGTCGTGCCGGTGCCGCCGATCAACGGCCCGGTCGACACGCGCAGCGCACCGTTGAAACGGCCGCCGATCACTGTGTTGCGCGTCAGCGTGCCGGCCACGGACGATAGCGATTCGTCGAAGCCCCACGCGCCGATGTGGAGCACGCCGGTATCCGACTTGATCGGGTTCCAGTGGGCGCGGCCGAGCACCGTGCGGCTGTCGCCGACCGTCTGCGTGCCGTCGATCCGGTCGCCGGTGACGGTGACCGAGGCGTGGCCGGTCTTCCAGAAGATGCGCGGCATCACGCCGATGCCGTAGAACCCACGCTGCGGGATGATCGCGGTCGAGACGGTGGAGCGTTCGAGGAACGGCGTCGAATCCGATCCCGTGGAGCCCTCGAAGCTGCGGTCGTTGAACAGGTGGCCGGCGCGGACGTCGTAATCGAGGCCGGGCTTGATCTTGTTGCGCCAGCCGACGAACGCGGTGACGACGTCGACCTCGTTCTCCGAAAAGTCGCTCTCGAACTGGTAGAAGAAATGCGTGCCGACGCCGCCTTCGAGACCGAGGCGGAGTGCGCGCATGCCGGTCGTCGTGATGTTGCGGCCGTCGTATTTGGAGCCGAAACTGGAACTGACGTCGGTCAGGATGCGGCCGCGCGGCTTGAAGGTGTAGACGCCGTCCGCGGAGTGGAAGACGGGTAGGCCTGCGCCCCATTCGGTGGTCACGCCCGACGGATTGTCGCGCGCCGCAACCGCCTGCGCGACGCTGCGATCGGCGGGGCCGGGGGGCGCGAGCTGTGGCGCGAACGGCAGGGTGCGGCGCGGTTCGTTGTTCTGCGCGACCGCCTGCGGTGCTGGCTGCGACGACGCGACCGGCGCGGATGCTTGCGCGACGGCGGCGTTGTTCTCCAGCCGGTCGAGCCGCGACTTCAGCGCGGCTATCTCGGCGGCCTGCGCACGTACGAGCGCGGCGAGGTCTGCGTCGCTCGGAGTCTGCGCGAGTGCCGGGGTTGCTGCAATCAAGGCGAGTGCGGCGCACCCGGTACGGAAGAGAGTCATTTTTGGGCTCCGGTGGCGAGAATCGCGGTCCAGTCGCGCAGGAAACGCTGGCGCTTGACGCGGTCGAGGTTGACGAGAAGTTGCGGGCCCACGCGGATCGGTCGCGCCTGGGCTGATGGAAGGCGGCGGGCGGAAACGTCGGTGCGGACCGGCCACAAGCTGCGCTTGGCAAGCAGCGACTGCCCCTCGCGCGACAGCAGGAAATCGAGGAACAGCTTCGCCGCCGCCGGGTGCGCCGCCTCGCGCGCGATGAACGCGATCCGCGACGTGACGATCGTATAGTCCTGGAGGAACGCGACGCCGATCCGCGGGTCGGTCCGCGCACGTTCCAACGCGTAGGAGCCGATGACGTTGTACGCGATCGCCTGTCGGCCCTCGGCGACCCCGCGCAGCATCGGCTCGCTGGTCTGCGACAGCACGGGCTTGGTCGCGGCGATCGCCTCCAGCAGCGACCGCGTATCGCGCGTGATGGCGAGGTCCTCCGTCAGGTACAGATATCCGACATTGGAGCGCGCCGGGTCGAATGTCGTGACGCGGCCGGTCAGCGCTGCCGCGTTCCGTCGCAGCCAGGTCTCCAGTGCGGCATGCGTGCGTGGCACCTGTGCAGGCGGCACCAGGCGCTTGTTATAGACGATCCCGATCGGCTCCGCGGTGACGCCGAAGCCCATGTTCTTCCACACCGACACCGGCGGCAGCGCGGGCTTTTCGGGGCTCGCATAGCCTTGCGCGAAGCCGTCGTTGATCAGCTTGACCTGCAGGTCCATCGCCGACGACCAGATGAGATCGGCGGACAGTTTCCTGGCGCGCGTCTCGGTGACGAAGCGGCGATACATCTCGGTGGAGCCGAGGTCCGCGTACAGCACCGTGATGCCCGGATAGCGCTTCCGGAACGCCGCGACGACCGGCAGCAACTCGGCGCGATCGGCATTGCCGTAGATCCGCACCTGTCGCTCGGCGCGCGCCTCGTCGATCAGTTGGTCGTAGGATCGCGGATAGCCGGCCGGACGCTGTGCCACGACGGCGGTCGCGGTGAAGCTCGTGGCCAGCAATGCGATCTTCAGAAAAATTCGTGCCATCATCACTCTCCTCGCCTTCCGTCTCTGTGTTCGGATAGACTGCAGGGGTGGAGTACGAATTGAAGCTGTCACCAACCTTTCACGGGTTTCCATGCGCATCCTGGTGATCGAGGACGACGCCGCGCTGGCGCGCAGCATCGGCGCGTTGCTGCGCGCGGGCGGCAACGCGGTCGATCACGTTGCGACCGGCGAGGACGCGCTGTCGGTGGTCGCGGGGGAGCCCTATGCGCTGGTGATCCTCGACGTCGGCCTG
>JAJNQF010000470.1 GCA_021154945.1 Sphingomonas sp. | reverse complement strand
CGCGGTGTCGGCGTCGGCGACTATCTGGAACCGCCGGTTCGCGGTGGATGCGGGTGCCGAGCTGAGCGGGCACCGGGGGTAGCAAGACGCAACATTCTCCCCTCCCTGGAAGGGAGGGGTTGGGGGTGGGTCGGCCGGCTTGTTCCACTGCCCGTCCGACTATGCGGAAGCCGACCCACCCCCGGCCCCCCCCTTCCAGGGAGGGGGGAAGCAGTAGGTATCAGACCTGCGTTGCCGGCAGCGAAGGCCGCGACAGCACCGACACATGCTCGCCGGGCTCCACGAACATCCCATGCGACTCCGCCCACTTTCCCGCCTTCTCGCTCGCCGTCAGCATCGTCAGGAACGGGCTCAGCAACAGCCCCAGCGTCACCGGCGCGAGCCACGCCGCGGTGATCGGTGCGAACGGCGTCACCAGCAGCAGCGCCACCCCCACCCCGACATGCCAGCGATAGCGCGGCATCACGTCCGCCAGCGACAACTCATGCGCGTCGCGGTTCTGCGGCGCCCAGCCGGACTTGCGCCCCATCAGGATCCCCGCCAGGTCCATCGTCTGCGTCAGCGCGATCACCGGCGCGGACAGCATCGAGAACGGCACGTCGACCAACACCGACCGCACGATCCCCCGCCGCCCGCCAAACCCCGCGCGACGCTCCGCATTCGAGATCGCCCAGACCACGCTCAGCAGCTTCGGCCCGAACAGCAGCAGCAGCGTGACCACCAGCACCTGCAGCGAGGTCTGCGCCTCGACGATGTTGCGCTCGCCGATCAGCGCCTGCACCACGCTCGTCGCGATCATCAGCAGCCACACCGGCGAGGTGATGAACGCCGACGCGCCCATCAGCAATTGCAGTCGGCTGACCCAGTGGAACCCCGACGACGTCAGTAGGCTGAGGTGTTGGATATTCCCCTGCGCCCAACGCCGGTCGCGTACCGCTGCGTCAATCAGCGTCGGCGGATATTCCTCGAACGTCTCCTCGGTCATCAGCATGTGCACGCGCCAGCCGCGCCGCCGGAGCAGCGCCGCCTCGACCATATCGTGACTCATGATGACGCCGCCGAACGGCGCGCGGCCGGGCAAGTCGGGCAAACCGCAGCTCGCCGCGAACGCCTCGATCCGGATCATCGCGTTATGCCCCCAGAACGTCGCCTCGGAGCCCGACCACCAGACTAGGCCCGCGGTCGAGATCGGGCCGTACAACCGACTGGCGAACTGCATCCAGCGCTGGAAGAACGTCACGCCGTTGATCACCGCGGGAACGGTCTGGAGCAACGCCACCGCAGGCCGCCGTTCGAGCACCTGCGCCATGCCGATGATCGTGTTGCCGCCCATCAGGCTGTCCGCGTCGAGCATCAGCATGTAGCGATAACCGCCGCCGAACCGCCGGATCCACTCGGCCACGTTGCCCGGCTTGCGGCCGACGTTCACGGTCCGGCGACGGTAATAGAGCGCGCAATCGAGCGTCGGAGCGAGCCTTTGCCACGCGGCCACCTCGGCCGCCTCCGCCGCTTCGCCCGAGTCGCTCAGGATGAAGATATCGAACCGGTCGGCGACGCCGCCAGCCGCGATCGCGCGCGCCATCCAGGCGATCCGCTCGAACACGGCGTCGATATCCTCGTTATGGACCGGCATCAGGATCGCGGTGCGGCCCTCGAGCGGTTCGGACTGGCGCGGCGTCGGCACGAAGCCCGGATGGCCGCCGGTCATCAGCAGCACGAAGCCGATCGCCGCGTTCATGAAGCCGAACGCGATCCACGCGAACAACGGGAAGAACAGCGCCAGCAAAACCGCATCCCACAGGCTCAGCCCGTCGGCGAGCAGCGATTCCTGCACCGCGGACGATGCCGCGGTGGCGAGCAGCCCGGTCATCAGGATGAGGATGATCCGGCGCGCGAGCATATCGTCGTTCGAGACGACCATGCCCGGCCCCGGTTCGGGCGCGGACCAGGGCGGCGGCGGCCCGTCGAAACGCTGCGGGAGCATCTCGATCGGCGACTCGCCCGGCATCATCGACGGCATCATGGCGGGAAGGTCGGGCATCAGAAGATCGGCGTCAGCACGGTTTCGCTGAGTGCGCGACCGCCGCGCGTGAGGAACAACCTGACGTCGGCCGGGCCCTGCGCATCCGGCGCGACGTCGGCGGTCACGCGCCAGCGGTTTTTCTGGCCGACCACCGGATACGCCGCGTTGGCGAGCACCTTGCCGCGGACGACATCGATCTTCGCGGTCACGCCGCTCTGTCGGTCGAGCCCGGCAAGACCGTCGCCGATGAAGTCGACCACGAGCTTTCGCGCGCCCTTGACCGGTTCTGCGCCCGGTCGGCCGGCGACACCCTGCCAGCAATCGACGACATGCGCGGTCGCGGCGATGGCGGTCGGGTCGCTCGATTTCCACGATAGCGTGTAATCGAACTGCAACCGCTGGCCGGCTTTGGCAGGCGCGGCCGGCGTCCAGAACGAGACGACATTATCCACCGTCTCGCTGTTGGTCGGGAACGCGTAGAGCATCACCGCGCCCTTGCCCCAGTCACCCTGCGGCTGGATCCACAGGTTGGGCCGGCGATCGTAGAACGCGCCGTCATCCTGATAGTGATCGAAGTTCCGATCGCGCTGGATCAGCCCGAAGCCCTTCGGCGCCTGATCCGCGAAGCTGTCCAGCGTATCGTGCGGCGGGTTGTTGAGCGGCCGCCAGATGCGCTCGCCCGCGCCGGTGAGCAACGCGAGGCCGTCCGAATCGTGGATCTCGGGGCGCCAGTCGACCGCAGCGGCGCGATTGCCTTCGCCGTACCAGAACATGCTGGTCGCCGGTGCGACTCCGAGCCGTTCGATATCGCGACGGATGTTCAGGACCGACGAGACCTGCTGCTCTACGCCCGCGCCCGCGACGTGCCGCGATTGGAACCGGTACGCCCCGGTAACGCTGGCGCCGTCCATCAGCGCATAGATCGTGTAGGCATCGGCGCCGGTCCGTTCGATCCAGAATTCGGTGAAGTCGGGGAATTCCTCGCGGCCGGGCAGCCCGGTGTTGATCGCGAGCCCGCGCGCGGACAGGCCGTATTGGTCCTGCGAGCCGGCGGTCCGGAAATAGGACGCGCCCTGGAATGCCATCCAGTCGCTGGTCCCACCCGGCGCCATCGCGCGGAACCCGGCGATGCCGAGCGCGGCGGCATGGCCCTCTTCCGCCTCGAACAGGTCGCGCGAAAAGTCGATGCGCCGCGCCTGTCCGCCCTCGACGACGTTGATCGCGACCGGCATCGGTGCATAGCGACCGAGCGGGACCCGGCGGATGCCGCCCGCCAGCGTCTTGTCGGCGCGGAAGCGAATGCTGCCGACCTTGTCGTAATCGATCGCGGCGGCGGCGGCGACCTTGGCGGGCGCCTGGTACGGCTTGGTGGCCAGCGTCGCCGCCCGTTGCTGGAGCGCGTCCCACGAGAAAGGCTCGGCCTTGCCACCCATCTTTCCGGGCGCTGCACGCATCGCCGCGGCGGCCTGCGGGAGGACACCCAACAAACCCAGCGCGGTCATTACTTCGCGTCGACCGATCATGCAGAGCGCTCCCTCGTCATCATGCTGCAACGCGGTAGCATAAGGACATCGCGCGCGCGCGTCGACAGGTCCCGCCCCCGGCGCGGCCTACCTCGCCGCGCGCTGCCAGCGAGCGCTGACCTGGACGCGGTCGTGGATATGGCTGCCGACGATCACCAGCATCGCGCCGCCACTCGCGCAGAGGAAGCCGATGGCGGCGAGCAGGAATGCGAGCGGGCCGGTTAGGGGGTGGAGACGGGCAAGCGTGTGGATCGCAGTGACGGCGATCGTCAGCGCCAGGACGCCGCTCGCGCGGAGGCTGAGGTCGGTGCGAAGGCGGCGAGCGTCGGTCATGCGACGCTTGAGCTATCGCTTGCCTCATAAGCGTTCGAGATCGATTTCGCAGGGGAGCCATAGTGTTCGCGTAGTGCGCAACCCCGTCATCCCGGCGAAAGCCGGGACCTCGCGCGGCAGGGGCGACCTATGGCAGGGAGACCCCAGCTTTCGCCGGGGTGACGGTGCAGGGCTGGGGTGACTGCAGGGGGTTGGGCTTCATTACAGGCGGACCGCCCGCTTCCTTGTTCTCCCGCGAAGGCGGGAGCCCAGTCTGGATCCCCGCCTTCGCGGGGAAACAATCTTTCTGCCTATGGAAACGTTCAGGCGTCGACCAGCAGCCGGTATCCGATCCCGAGTTCGTTCGCGATGACCGTGCCGACTCCCCCCGTCCCCTCCAGCTTCTGCCGCAGGTTCCGCACCACGATACGCAGATATTCGATCCGGCGATCGTGATCGGTCGGCCACGCCGCCTCCAATATCCGCTGGTGCGTAACCACCCGCCCCGGATGCGCCGCCAGCGCCGACAGCACATCGAACTCCTTGCGCGTCAGATGCGCTTCCTCGTTCCCCCGCCGGACAAGCCGGTGCTCGAAATCGATCTCCACCCCATGCGCACGCAATACCGTCGGCCGCGATGTCGCCTCGCCGCGCCCGCGCAACGCCACCCGCAACCGTGCGAGCAACTCCTCGGTATCGAACGGCTTGGTCACATAATCCTCCGCGCCAAGATCGAGCGCGGCCACCTTCTGGTCGGTCGCCTCGCGCGCGGACACGACGAGAATGATCGGATCGCCGAGCTTCTTCAGCAACGGTACCAGCTCCAGCCCATCGCGATCCGGCAACCCCAGGTCGAGCAGCACCGCGGTCAACGGCCGGCTCGCCGCAATCCGCAAAGCCTCGCGCGCGTCGACCGCTTCCTCGACGCCGTACCCTGCCCGCTCCAGCGTGTTCTTCAACAACCGCCGGATATGCAGTTCGTCATCGACGATCAGGACCGTCTGCGCGCTCATAGATTCGCTCCATCGGTGTCGCGGACGAGCAGGGCCACGGGGAAGCACAGGCTGAACTGCGCGCCCGTCAGGTCTTCGCGGTTGCTGGCTTCGACGCTCATCCCCATCGCTTCGGCGAACGCCTTGACGATCGCAAGCCCAAGTCCCGTGCCGCCGATCGCGCGGTCGGAGCCTTCGAGGCGGCGGAACGTCTCGAACACCTCCTTCTCGCGGCCGGGCGGCAGGCCCGGCCCTTGATCGATCACCGACAGCCGCAGCATGCCGAACCGGTGCTCGGCACGCACGATGATCGGCGTGCCGGGATCGGCATAGCGGCCGGCATTGTCCAGCAGGTTGAGCAGGCAATGGTGGAGCAATTGCGGATCGACGCGGACCAAAGGCAGGTTCGGCGCGACGTCGAGTTCGATCGCATGCCCCTCGAGCACGCGCTTCGTATCGTGCACCGCGCCCGCCACCGCGTCGGTGAGATCGGTCGGCTCCAGCCGCAACCGGAGCGCGCCCGCCTCGACCCGCGCCATGTCGAGCAGATTGCCGACGAACCGGTTGAGCCGCGCCGCCTCGCTCTCGATCGTCGCGATCAGTTCGGGCGTGACGCCGCGGTGCAGTTCCGCCGCCGCCGCCATCACCGACGTCAGCGGCGTACGCAGGTCGTGGCTAACCGACGACAGCAGCGCGGCGCGCAACCGATCGCGCTCGCGCACCGCGTCGACATCGCGCATCTCGACCTCCAGCCGCGCGCGTTCGAGCACCAGCGACGCCTGATCGACCAGGCTCATAAGCAACGGCAACTGGTCCGATCGCACCGGGTCGCCGCCCGCCTCGCGCGCCAGCCCGAGCACCGCCAGCGTCCGCTCGCCCGAGCGCAACGGCTGGAAGAACCACTCCGACGCCGCCAGCGTGCCCGATCCACGACCAGCGGGCGCGCCCGTATCATAGGCCCATTGCGCGGCAGCCATCTCCATCGTCTCGAGCCGGTAATCCGCACCGTTCGCCGCCTGCACCGCGAGCCCGGTATCCTCCGCGACGAGGATCACCGCGCGCACGCCGAACAACCGGCCGATCTCCTCGCAGATCGCACGCGCCAGCGCGACCGGCTCGTTGAGCGAGGTCAATTGCCGCAAGAAACCGGCGAGCGCCGCGTTCGTCCGCGCGCTCGCGGCGGCAATGTCGGCCTGCGCGCGAACGCGCGACGTCAACTGGCTCGTCACGAACGCTATGCCGAGCAGCACGAGGATCGAGATCACGTTCTCGGGATTGTTGATCGTCAGCGTGCCGGTCGGCGGCAGGAAGAAGAAGTTGTACGCGATCGACGAGGCGATGCCGGCGAACAGCCCGGTACGCAGGCCGAACAGGCTCGCCGCGGCCATCACCGGCAGCAGATACAGCAGCGCGACGTTGCCGAGGTTGAGGATGTGGAACAGCGCGCTCGCGACGCCGGTGACGCTCGCCACCATCGCGGTCGTCCAGGCATAGCCCGCCTTGCTGCCCCAATCGCCGGTGCGCTTTCTGCCGGTCGGCGCCGCGGCACCCGCCTCCATCGGCAGGACATGGACCGCGACCCCCGGCGTCTCGCGGACGATCCGGTCGACGACCGAGCCGTGGCGCAGTTCGAACCAGCGCGAGCGGGCCGACTTGCCCACCACGAGCTGCGTCGCCCGCGCCTCGGCGGTGAAGGTCTTGAGGCCGTCGACCACCGAGGTCGCGGGGACGGTGGCGACGTCGCCGCCGAGTTGGGTCGCGAGGTTGAAGACGGCGGCGAGTTGGCGGTGCTCGGGCTCGCCGAAGGTCTGCGCGCGCGGTGTCTCGATATATACCGCGGTCCAGGGCGCGTGCATCGCGTCGGCGACCCGCTTGGTAGCGCGGACGAGGCCGAGCGCGCCGGGCAGTTCGCTGATCGCGACGACGATCCGCTCGCCGCCCGCCCAGGTGCCGCCGACACCGAGCGCGCGGACGTGTTCGAGCATCTGCGCATCGACGGTCTGCGCGGCGCGACGCAGCGCGAGTTCGCGCAGCGCCGACAGGTTCGACTTGGAGAAGAAATGCGAGAGGGCTCGGGTCGCCTCTTGGGGCAAATAGACTTTGCCCGCCTTCAACCGCTCGATCAGTTCGTCGGGCGGGATGTCGACGACTTCGATCTCGGCGGCCTCGACGATACTGTCGGGGACGGTCTCGCGGACGCGAACGCGGGTGAACGAAGCGACGACGTCGTTGAGGCTCTCGATGTGCTGGATGTTGATCGTCGAATAGACATCGATGCCGGCGGCGAGCAGTTCCTCGACGTCCTGGTAGCGTTTCGGGTGGCGGCTGCCGGGCGCGTTGGTGTGGGCGAGTTCGTCGACGAGGACCAGCGAGGGGGCGCGTTCGAGGATGGCGTCGAGGTCCATTTCGTCGAGCGTGCGGCCTTCGTACGGGATCGCTTTCCGCGGGATGATCTCGTGGCCTCGCGTAAGCGCTTCGGTTTCGACGCGGCCGTGCGTCTCGACCACGCCGATGACGATATCGACGCCTGCGCGGCGGCGTTCGGCGCCTTCGGAGAGCATCTCGTAGGTTTTGCCGACACCCGGAGCGGCGCCGAGGAAGATCTTCAGACGGCCGCGACCCTCCTGCGACGCCTGTCGCAGAAGGGCCTCGGGGGATGGTCGTCCGTCGTCGTTCAACGTGCGCCCGTCGCGTCCAGCGCTCGGTTGATGGCGAGGACGTTGACGCGCGGCTCGCCTAGGATGCCGAGCAGCGGGCCGTCGACGTTGGCCGTGACGAGTGCGCGAACCGTGTCGGCGGGCAACCCGCGGATACGTGCGACGCGAGCGACCTGTGCGTACGCCGAGGCTGGCGACAAATCGGGATCGAGACCCGAACCCGAGGCGGTGGCGAGGTCGGCCGGGAGCGGCCCCGTCACGCCTTCCGCGCGACGTTTGGCGACATCAGCCTTGGTGCGATCGACAAGCGCCTGGCTGGTCGGGCCGAGGTTGGAGCCCGACGAGGCGAGACCGTCATAACCTTTGCCAGCCGCCGAGGGGCGCGTCTGGAAATAGCGGTCGGTGGTGAACGCCTGGCCGACGACGGTCGAGCCGATCGCCTTGCCGTTGGCCATGACGAGGCTGCCGTTCGCTTGGCTGGGGAAGATGGCCTGTCCGATCCCGGTCATGGCGAGGGGATAGACGATCCCGAGCAGCAGCGCGAACAGGATCGTCATGACGAACGCGGGGCGAAGGGCGGAGGTAAAATCGGATGTCATTCTGCAACTCCTTGTGTCCCCGCGAAAGCGGGGACCCAGTCTGGGCTCCCGCCTTCGCGGGAGAACAATTTCACGCTAAACCCAGCGCGCCGACGAGAAGGTCGATCAGCTTGATCCCCACGAACGGCGCAATCAGCCCACCCAGCCCATACACCGCGAGGTTGCGCGCGAGCAGCGGCCCCGCCGCCATCGGCTTGTACGCCACGCCCTTGAGCGCGAGCGGCACCAGCATCGGGATGATGATCGCGTTGAAGATGATCGCCGACAGGATCGCACTTTCGGGCGACCCGAGCCGCATCACGTTGAGCACGCCAAGCCCCGGATAGAGCGCGACGAACATCGCCGGGATGATCGCGAAATACTTCGCCACGTCGTTCGCCACCGAGAAGGTCGTCAGCGCACCACGCGTCATCAGCAGCTGTTTGCCGAGGCCGACGATCTCGATCAGCTTGGTCGGATCGCTGTCGAGGTCGACCATGTTGCCCGCCTCGCGCGCCGCCTGCGTGCCGGTGTTCATCGCCACGCCGACGTCGGCCTGCGCCAGAGCCGGCGCGTCGTTGGTGCCGTCGCCGCACATCGCGACCAGCCGCCCGCCGTGCTGTTCCTTGCGGATCAGGTTGAGCTTGTCCTCCGGCGTCGCCTGCGCGAGGAAGTCGTCGACGCCTGCCTCGGCCGCGATCGCCGCAGCGGTGAGCGGGTTGTCGCCGGTGATCATCACCGTGCGGATGCCCATCGCCCGCAGTTCGCCGAAACGCTCGCGGATGCCCGCCTTGACGACGTCCTTGAGGAAGATCGCGCCGAGCAACCGGCCATTGCGGGCCACCGCCAGCGGGGTACCGCCAGCGCGCGCGATCTCGTCTGTAATCCGGCGCAGTTCGGTGGCGGCGGCGGTCGCCCCCGCCCCCGGATTGGCCTTCAGGATCGAATCGACCGCGCCCTTCTGGATCAGCGAACCATTCACCTTCACGCCCGAGATGCGCGTCTGCGCGGTGAACGGGATGACTTCCGCATCGCTCGGCAACGCGTTGGTCGTCACACCGAACTTTTCGCGCGCCAGCACGACGATCGAGCGGCCCTCGGGCGTCTCGTCCGCAAGGCTGGCCAGCAACGCTGCCTCGGCCAGCTCCTCATCACGCGTGCCGCCGACCGAGCGGAACTCGCTCGCCTGCCGGTCGCCGATCGTGATCGTACCGGTCTTGTCGAGCAGCAGCACGTCGATATCGCCCGCCGCCTCGACCGCACGCCCCGACTTCGCCAGCACGTTGAACCGCACCAGACGGTCCATCCCCGCAATTCCTATCGCCGAGAGCAAGGCTGCGATCGTCGTCGGGATCAGCGTGATCAACAGCGCCGCCAGGATCGCGACCGGCACGCGGCCACCCGCATAGCTGGCGAAACCGGGGATCGTCCCGACTGCGATCAGGAAGATGATCGTCAAGCCGACGAGCAGCAGCGTCAGCGCGATCTCGTTCGGCGTCTTTTGCCGCTCGGCGCCCTCGACCAGCGCGATCATGCGGTCGAGAAAGCCTTCGCCGGGGTTGGCAGTGACCTTGACCCGGATCTCGTCGGAGATGACACGCGTGCCGGCGGTCACCGCCGAGCGATCGCCGCCCGCCTCGCGGATCACCGGCGCGCTTTCGCCCGTGATCGCGGCTTCGTTGACCGAGGCGACGCCCCAGACGACTTCGCCGTCGGCGGGGATCAGGTCGCCCATCGTCACCAGGACGATGTCGCCCGATCGGAGCGCGCTGGCGGCGACCGATTCAACCTGGTCGCCCTTCATGCGGCGGGCGGTCAGTTCGGCCTTGGTCGCGCGCAACGACGCGGCCTGCGCCTTGCCGCGGCCTTCGGCGAGCGCTTCGGCGAAGGTGCCGAACAGCACCGTCAGCCACAGCCAGATGACCAGCTGTATCTTGAAGCCGACCGACAGCCCGTCGCCACCGACATTGACGAGGATCGTCAACAGCGTGGCGACCACCGCAGTGACGAACATCACCGGGTTGCGGATCAACTGCCGCGGATCGAGTTTCCGGAAAGCGTCGCCGATCGCCGGGATGATCAAGTCGGCCGTAAACAGCGACTTGGTAGGGGTGCGTGCCATTTTGGCTTGTCCCGTCAGAAGGTTTTGCCGCTGATCATCGCGAGATGATCGGCGATGGGACCGAGCGCGAGGCTCGGCAGGAAGGTCAGGCCGCCGACGATCAGGATGATCCCGACCAGCAGGCCGACCCACAGCGCACCCGTCGTCGGAAACGAGCCAGTGCTTTCCGGCGTGTGCTTCTTGGCCGCGAGCGATCCGGCGATGGCGAGCATCGGCACGATGATGAAGAAGCGCCCGAGCCACATCGCGACCCCGAGCAAGCCATTGTAATAGGGCGTCGCGGCGGTCAGGCCCGCGAACGCCGAGCCGTTGTTCCCGACGCCGCTGGTGAAGGCGTAGAGGATCTCGGTGAACCCATGCGGCCCCTTGTTGAGCGGCCCCGCCAGCCCGTCGGGCAGCACGGCACTGAGCGCGGTAAAGCCGAGGATGACGAGCGGCAGGATGGCGATCGCCAGCACCGCCAGCTTGACCTCGCGGCTCTCGATCTTCTTGCCGACATATTCGGGCGTGCGGCCGACCATCAGGCCTGCGACGAACACTGCGAGGATGGCGAACAGCAGGAAGCCGTAAATGCCGGCGCCGACGCCGCCGATGACGACCTCGCCGAGCTGGATGTTGAGCAGCGGGATCATGCCGCCGAGCGCCGTGAAGCTGTCGTGCATCGCGTTGACCGCACCGCACGATGCCGCCGTGGTGACGACGGAGAACAGCGCGGATGCGGCGATCCCGAAGCGGACCTCCTTGCCCTCCATGTTGCCGCCCGCGACGCCGATGTTGTGGAGGATCGGGTTGCCCGCGGCTTCTTGGGCATAGGTGATGGTGACGCCGGCGAGGAACAGCACGAGCATTGCCGAGAGGATCGCCCAGCCCTGGCGCGTGTTGCCGACGGCCTTGCCGAACGTCCAGGTCAGGCCGAAACCGATGACGAAGATCGACAGCATCTGGATCAGGTTGGTCAGCGCGGTCGGGTTCTCGAACGGGTGCGCCGAGTTCGCGTTGAAGAAGCCGCCACCATTGGTGCCGAGCATCTTGATCGCTTCCTGGCTGGCGACCGGGCCGAGCAGCAACGACTGCTTCGCGCCCTCCAGCGTCTGGATGTCGACGACGCCCGCGAGCGTCTGCGGCACGCCGCTGGCAATCAGGAACAGCGCGTAGACGATCGAGATCGGCAGGAGCAGGTACAGCGTGACGCGCGTCGCATCCGCCCAGAAGTTGCCGATCGTTGTGGCGGACCGCCGCGCAAAGCCGCGGAACAGCGCGAACGCCAGCGCGATGCCGGTCGCCGCCGACAGGAAATTGTGGATCGTCAGGCCGAACATTTGGGCAAAGTTCGACATGGTGGATTCGCCACCATAGCTCTGCCAATTGGTGTTGGTTGTGAAGCTGATCGCGGTGTTGAACGCGAGGTGCGGCGCGAGGCCAGCGAGGCCTTGCGGGTTACCCGGCAGCACGCCCTGCAGGCGCAGTACCGCGTACGTGAGTGCCATCAACGTCGCGTTGAACAGGAGCATGTGCAGCGCATAGCGGCGCCAGCCCTGCTCGGCCTTCGGATCGATACCGGCGAGCTTGTAGAAGCCTGTTTCGACCGGGCCGAGGACGGCGTGGATCGGCGTGCGGCGGCCTTCGTACAGCGCGAACAGCCACAGGCCGACGGGTTTGGTCAGCGCCAGCAATATGCCGACGAAGCCGAGGATCAGGATCCATCCCTGGAATGTCATGGGAGCGCGCTCCTAAAAGCGTTCGGGACGGATCAGCACCGCCACGAGATAGAAAAGTAGCCCGAGCGCGACGATCGCGGCGAGCCAGAGGTCGAGGGTCATGGCTGCGTCCTCACGCGTTGTCGCACAGGCGGACATAGGCGAGCGTCGCCGCCACCAGCCCGACCATGATCGCTATCCAGAGTAGATCCTGCATCGGTCGATCCTTCAGAAGGCAGCGGTGAGGGAGGCGACGATCGTGCCGTCGGCGATCGATCCGGTGCCGTCCTGCCCGCGGGAGAAGCTCGGCTGGAGATACGCTGCGCTGCGACGCGTGATGTCGGTGTCGACATAGCTGACGTTGAAGGTCAGGTTCTTGTACGTGGCGTCCGCGCCGAGCGACCAGTCCCAGTAATCGCCGGTCGGCGTCACGCTGGTCGCGTTCGGACCGAGGCCGTCATTGCCCCAGCTATGGCCGATATGCGCCTTGGCGGTGACCGGCGTGCCGGCAATCGCGAACGCTCCGTCGCCGGTGAGGTAGAGATTGTCGGTCTTGGCGCCGGGATTGGTATAGACGCCCGCAGCCGCATCGGCGCCGGTGCGATACCATTTGCCGAGCGCCTGCTGTTTCGGCGCGTAGAAAGCGCTCGCGGTCAGCGTCGCCGGGCCGGTCGTGCCGCTGAGCTTCACATAGGGCTCGGCATAGTCGGTCTTCGAGGCGCCGCCCGGATACATGTACCAGGTCAGGCCGACGTCGATCGTCGCGTTGTCAGCGAGCTTGTGCTTGTAGCCGCCGATCAGGTCGAGCTCCATGTTCGAGCCGCCGAACGTGCCCCAGCCGGACAGGTTCGAGCCCCATGCGCCGACATACACGCCGCTCTGGTGCGCGATCGTCAGCCCGCCCTGGATCGCGCCGTCCTTGTCCGACTGCGACACGCCGCGCAGGCGGTAGTCGGTCGCGAGCGTCACCGAACCGGTTACGGTCACGGGAGAAGGCGGCGCGGTGTCCTGTGCGAACGCGGGCGTGGCGAGACCGGTCAGGATACCGCCCGTTAGAACTAGGCCGGCGACGAAACGAAGACTGTGCATTGCTATCCCCATGCGCGGTCCCTGCCGGAAGAGTGGCGGGCCGCGAGGACTGGCAATTAGGCGCCGGCGACGTAGCAATTCGAGATCGATTGCCGGGCCGGCGCGTATGTTTCGCGTAGTATTGTCGGAATTACGCCCGGCGCAGGAG
>JAJNQF010000068.1 GCA_021154945.1 Sphingomonas sp. | reverse complement strand
CGGTGTCGCCGATCATGGTCGATTACGGCTCGGAAGCGCGCGGCTACATGCCGATGCTGCTCGCGCACATGACGATGATCTGGTTCGTCCTGCGCTGGCTGGACGCGGGAGTCGATCAGCGCCCGCCGCGGTGGCGACTGGCCATGCTCGCCATGCTCGGACTGTTGTCGCAACTGACGATGGTCTTCGGGATCTGCGCTATCGTCCTGTGGGTCGCGGTGGCGCTGCGAAGCCGGCATCGCGCAGACCTTGCAACAGCCCGCACCATCCGCCTCCTTCTGCCGACGATCGTCACGACCGCTGCCGTGTTCGGACTCGTTCTGGGTGCCGCAGCGGTGAGCCCGACCGGAATGCAGGTCGGCGATTACGTCGCGTTTTCACTCCCCGCGATGGGCCGAGCGCTCGTCGTTATGGTGGCGGCCAGCATTGGCGGACTCGCCGCGCCGACCTGGATCGCGAGCGTCGCGATGATCGCCGTCGCGTTCGGTTTCATCACGATCGTCCGGAAACGCGATCCGGCCGCGATCTTCTACCTCGCCGCGATCGTCGGCCTGCCGCTCGGCCTCGCCGTCCTCCGCGTCGGCAACACCGGCATGCCGCGCTATTTCCTCATTTCCTCACTAGCGCTGATCCTGTTGCTCGCCGGACTGCTCGCCGACGGTCTCGGCAAACGGGGCGGGATCCGCCTGATCTGCGCAATTCTCCTCGGCACGATTATCGTCGCCAGCATCCGCGACGATCTCTCCCAGGCTTCATTCCGCCGCGGCGACACCGACGCGGCGATCACGACGATGGCAGCGATCAGCCCGGCGGGCGCCGATGTGCTCGTCGACCACCTCCGCCCAATCGCGACGTTACGCGTGGCAGCGGCGGAACGGGGCTACCCGCTTAAAATCGCCCAGGATTGCCCCGCCCCGACGTTCCTCCATGTCGATCTCGGTGACGATGCCCCAGCATCTCCAACGGCGGTCCGATGCGGCATACGCTACCGTCTGGCGGTCGTCCGACGACGCGCCATCCTCTCCGGGGTGGACTGGGCGCTGTACGTACGCGCCGACCTGCCCGAAAATCGTGGCGAGCGTCTTCGTTAACCATAGCGGGAAACTAGCCGGTCACCTCCCGCTTGGTAGCGTCGGCGCATGAAGCGAATCCCCCGAGCGCTCCTTAGCCTTGCCATCGCCGCCACCGCGGCGGCCAGCGCCAACGCCAGTTCGCTGCTCGACTATGTCGGCCAGTGCGTCCCCTTCGCGCGCGCCGCATCGGGGATCCAGATCTACGGCAATGCCTGGACGTGGTGGGAGCAGGCCGACGGCAAATACGAACGCACGCACATCCCGAAAGAAGGCGCCGTCATCGTCTTCGCGAAGACCGCACGCCTGCCGTTCGGCCATGTCGCGGTCGTCAGCCGGGTAGTCGAGAAGCGCGTCGTCATGCTCACCCACGCCAACTGGTCGCGGCAGAACGGCGAGCGCGGGCATGCGGAACAGGACGTCACGCTGTTCGACGTGTCGCGCAACAACGACTGGAGCGACGTGAAGGTCTGGTACAAGGACGTCGACGGCCTCGGCGGCGGGATCTACCCGGTGTACGGCTTCATCTACGGCAAGGCGCACGCCGCCGCCGAACTGACGAGCCGCAACCCCGATTACGTCGGCGCGCTGATCGACGCGTATGTGCCTGTCAGCGGCAAACCCATCGGGCGCTGACCTCTCCCTCCTTGCTGACTTCCCCCCGCCGTGAAAGGGAGGGGTCGGGGGTGGGTCGGCCCGCTTTGGTCGCAACCGTTTGAATATGCGGAAGCCGACCCACCCCCAGCCCCTCCCTTCCAGGGAGGGGAGCCAGAAGTGCCTATTCTTCGATTGCCGCCACCCTTGAAACCGTGCCACCACCGTCCCGCAAAAGACGGCGAGGATGACGATGCGGTTCAAGGCTTTCACGACAGTCACGCTGGCCTTGCTCGCAACGTCCGCCCCCGCGATCGTCGGCGCGCAAAAAGAAAAGGCCCCGCCCCCCGGTGGCGACATCCCGACCAAGTTCGTCCCCGCCAACGCCAGCTTCGATTTTGACCGCCGCGAGGTCGACATCAAGATGCGCGACGGCGTCACGCTCCACGCGGTCATCGTCCAGCGCAAGGGCCTCACCGACGCCCCGATCCTGCTCCAGCGCACCCCCTACAACGCCGAGAGCGTCGCCAGCCGCTCCTCCAGTTCCAGCGGCGCGATGAACCTGCGTGCGTCCGACGCGATGTTCTTCGACGCGGGATACATCCGCGTGTTCGAGGATGTCCGCGGCAAGAACGGCTCGAACGGCGCCTATATCAACGAACGCCCGTTGATCGGCCCGCTGAACAAGACGAAAGTCGATCATTCCAC
Source organism: Sphingomonas sp. (assembly GCA_021154945.1). GTDB lineage: Bacteria > Pseudomonadota > Alphaproteobacteria > Sphingomonadales > Sphingomonadaceae > Sphingomonas. The sequence continues at coordinate 3,091 of JAJNQF010000068.1, read as the reverse complement.
CGACGCGTACGACACGATCGACTGGCTCGTTAAGAACCTGAAGAACAGCAACGGCCGGGTCGGCATCATCGGCGGCAGTTACGACGGTATGATGGCCGCGATGGCACTGGTGAACCCGCACCCCGCGCTGAAGGCCGCGGTGCCGATGAATCCGGTGATCAACACGTGGAAAGGCGACGACGACTTCCACGGCGGCGCCTTCCGACAGATCGGCTACGACTATTACTACACGCAGGACGCCGCGAAGGGCGAAGCGGGCAACCTCTGGCGCGACGCGTACGACGATTACGACACGTTCCTCCGCGCCGGATCGGCCAGCGCGTTCGTGAAAAGCCGCGGGCTGGAGCAGCTTCCCTTCGTGCAACGCATGCACGATCACCCATCGTACGACGCGTTCTGGCAGGGCCAGGCGCTTGAGGCGATCCTCCCGAAACAGCCGCAGACGGTGCAGACGCTCTGGGTCGCCAGCCAATGGGATCAGGAGGACATCTACGGCGCCGTCGCGGCCTACGAAGCCGTATCGAAGGTCGATCCCAACCACGTCAACCACTTGGCGCTCGGCCCGTGGGCGCATGGCGGCGCGAACGGCGACGGCTCGACCTTGGGCGCGATCCGCTTCGATGCCGACACCGCGCTCTGGTTCCGCAAGAACGTCCTGCTCCCCTTCCTCGACGGCGCGCTGAAGACCGGCGCGACACCGCCCGCCCTCGCTCCCGTCACCGCGTTCCAAACCGGCACGAACCAGTGGCAGACGCTGGCAGGCTGGCCGAACTCGACCGCTACCCAGAAGCTCTATTTCCAGCCCGCCAGCGGCCTCGCCCCGACCGCCCCCGAGAGCGACGGCCACGACGACTATATCTCCGATCCCGCCAAGCCGATCCCCTACCGCCTCCGCCCGATCCGCCCGACCTACGCGACCGGCTCGACCTGGCGGCAATGGCTCGTCGACGACCAGCGCCCGTTCTCCGACCGCACCGACGTCCTGACCTACCAGACGCCCCCGCTGACCGCCCCGGTCGCGATCGCCGGTGCGCCCGTGGCCGACCTGATCGCCAGCACCACCGGCACCGACGGCGATTTCGTGGTGAAGCTGATCGACGTCTACCCCGCCGAATATTCCGACAAGCCCGAGATGGGCGGCTATCAGCTCGCCGTCTCGATGGACATTCTACGCGGCCGCTACCGAGATAGCTTCGAGAAGCCGACCCCGATCGTCGCGGGGCAGCCGACGCATTTCCGCGTCGTCCTGCCCAACGCCAGCCACGTCTTCCTGCCCGGCCACCGCATCATGGTGCAGGTCCAGTCGAGCTGGTTCCCGCTCTACGACCGCAACCCGCAGACCTACGTCCCCAACATCTTCGACGCGAAGCCCGCCGACTACCGCAAGGCCACGATCAGCGTCTTCCACTCGGCCGCGCAGCCCAGCGCGATCGAACTGCCGATCGCCTCGGCCAAGTGACGGAGTGACCTGATGTTCCTGAACTTCCTCGACGAACTCCGCAGCGCCGGCATCCCCGCCAGCCTCAAGGAGCACCTCATCCTGCTCGAAGCCCTAGACGCCGAGGTGATCGAGCGGACGCCCGAGGATTTCTACTATCTCTCCCGCGCGGTGTACGTGAAGGACGAGGGGCTGCTCGACAAGTTCGACCAGGTCTTCGCCAAGGTCTTCCGCGGCCTCGCCACCAGCTACGGCACACCCGCCGGCGACGTTCCCGAAGACTGGCTGAAGGCGGTCGCGGAGAAATTCCTGAGCCCTGAGGAAATGGCCGCGATCAAGTCGCTCGGTTCGTGGGACGAGATCATGGAGACGCTCAAGAAGCGTCTCGAGGAGCAGAAGGAACGCCACCAGGGCGGTAACAAATGGGTCGGCACCGGTGGCACGTCGCCCTACGGAAACGGCGGCTACAATCCCGAAGGCGTCCGCATCGGCGGCGAAAGCACGCACAAGCGCGCGCTGAAAGTCTGGGACCAGCGCGAGTTCCGCAACCTCGACAACACCAAAGAACTCGGCACCCGCAACATCAAGGTCGCACTCCGCCGCCTACGCCGCTTCGCGCGCGACGGTGCCGCCGACGAACTCGACATCGACGGCACGATCGCCGGCACCGCGCGGCAGGGCTATCTCGACATCGTCATGCGCGCCGAGCGCCGCAATGCGGTGAAACTGCTGCTGTTCCTCGACGTCGGCGGCTCGATGGACCCCTTCGTCAAGCTCTGCGAGGAACTGTTCTCGGCTGCGACGACCGAGTTCAAGAACCTCGAATTCTTCTACTTCCACAACTGCCCGTACGAGGGCGTGTGGAAGGACAACATGCGGCGCTTCGCCGAGCGCACGCCGATGTGGGACGTGCTCCACAAATACGGCTACGACTATAAGCTGATCTTCGTCGGCGACGCGTCGATGAGCCCGTACGAGATCACCCACCCCGGCGGCTCGGTCGAGCATTTCAACGAGGAGCCGGGCGCGGTGTGGATGCAGCGGCTGACCAACACCTATCCGGCGGCGGCGTGGCTGAACCCGGTGCCCGAGGCGCAATGGGGCTATTCGCAGTCGGTCCGCATCATCCGCGAGCTGATGACCGACCGGATGTACCCGCTGAGCCTCGCCGGCCTTGACGATGCAATGCGCGAATTGACGCGAAAACGGTGAGCTTGGTGCGGTTGGCGGCGTACCGTAACGGAACCGTCACGGAGGCGATCGGTTTATCGGGCATCATCCCTCACCGAAGGACTATCCGATGTCGTCGATCCCCAACTCCGCCATGCCGCACGCCAAGGTTCACCACGACGACGACCACAAGCCTAAGGCTGACGCGAAGAAGACCGCCGCAGCGAGCGATTGGGTCGAGGACGCGACCGACGCGGCCAAGGCTGGCCTCGCAACGGCAACGGATGCGGTGAAGTCGCATCCGAAGACCGCCATCGCGGTTGGTGCTACGGTGATCGCGGGGATCGCGGCCGCGATCGCGGCGCCGGCGTTGCGTTCGAAGGATGCTGCCGAGAAGAAGGCGCCACCGAAGAAGCCCGAGCCGAAGAAGCCGGCCAAGCCGAAGAAGCCACACTGATACGAACGCCTTCGCCTACCCCATCC
>JAJNQF010000457.1 GCA_021154945.1 Sphingomonas sp. | reverse complement strand
GCCACTACCTCCGGCGCATGACAGTTCTCGGCGTAACCTCCTCGATCCTCGGCCAGCCCTGGCGCTGGCGCTCGCTCGCCGCAGACGCGCGCGACGGGTTTGGCGGCGACGATCTGGTGACCCAGCTCCTTCTCGCACGCGGCTGCCCGCGCGAGGCGCTCGACGCGCACCGCACGCCGTCGATCCGCGCGTTCATGCCCGACCCGTCGATCTTCCGCGACATGGACCGCGCCGCCGAGCGTCTCGCCGACGCCGTTCAGGCCGGCGAACAGGTCGCCATCTTCGGCGATTACGACGTCGACGGCGCCACCTCCGCAGCGTTGATGGTCCTGGTCCTGCGCGACCTAGGCATCAAGGCGCGCGCCTACATCCCCGATCGCCTGCTCGAAGGATACGGCCCGTCGGGCGAAGCGCTGGTCCGCCTCGCCGGCGAAGGTGCCACGCTGATCGTCACGGTCGATTGTGGCGCGCAGGCGTTCGAGGCGCTGGACGCGGCGCGCGACGCGAAGGTCGACGTGATCGTCATCGACCACCACAAATGCTCGACCGCACTCCCACACGCGCTGGCGCTGGTGAACCCCAACCGGCTCGACGAGGACGAGGGCGCCGCGCACGGCCATCTCGCCGCGGTCGGCATGTGCTTCCTCGCCGCCGCCGCGCTCGTCCGCACGCTCCGCGCCCGCGGCTTCTTCGCCGAGCGCGCCGAGCCCAAACTGATCGACCTGCTCGACATCGTCGCACTCGGCACCGTCGCCGACGTCGCCCAACTCCGCGGCCTCAACCGTGCGTTCGTGTCGCAGGGCCTGAAAGTCATGGGCGCGCGCAAGAACATCGGCGTGGCAGCCCTTATCGAGGCCTCGCGCCTGACCCGCAACCCGACCTGCACCGACCTAGGCTTCGCGCTAGGGCCCCGCATCAACGCCGGCGGCCGCGTCGGTCGCGCCGATCTCGGCGTCCGCCTGCTCACCACGCAAGACCCCGACGAAGCGCGCGCGATCGCCACCGAACTCGACCGCCTCAACGAGGAACGCCGCGCGATCGAAACCGCCGTCCAGGAGGCCGCCGACCTCCTTTCCAGCCGAGACCGCGCCGTCGCGGTGGTCGCGGGACATGGCTGGCACCCCGGCGTGATCGGCATCGTCGCGGGCCGCCTGAAGGAGAAGCTCGGCCGACCCGCGATCGTCATCGCGATCGACGAGCACGGCATCGGCAAGGGCTCCGGCCGCTCGATCCCCGGCGTGGACCTCGGGGCGGCAGTGATGGCCGCGCGCGAACACGGCCTGCTCGTGGCGGGCGGGGGTCACGCGATGGCCGCCGGCCTGACGATCAGCGAAGCCGCAATCCCCGCCTTCACCGACTTCTTAGAGGAACGCCTCGCCGCCGCGGTGGAGCGCTCGAACGGCGACCGCGCGCTCCTGCTCGATGCAGTCCTCGCGGCGGGCGGCGTAAATCCCGGCCTCGTCGAATCGATGGAAGCCGGCGGCCCCTATGGCATGGGCTGGCCCGCACCAAGAGTGGCGATGGGCCCGGTCCGCGTCATCAAGGCGGACATCGTCGGCAATGGCCATGTCCGCACGATCGTCGCGGGCGACGACGGCCGCAGCATCAAGGCGATGGCCTTCCGCGCCGCCGAGAGCGCGCTGGGCCAGGCGCTGCTGGGCGCTGCCCCCCACCGGAAACTGTGGCTGGCCGGCCGCGCGAAGATCGACGACTGGTCCTCGCGCCCGTCAGCCGAATTGCACGTCGAAGACGCTGCCTGGGCCGATTGAGGGGTTGACGCCGTAGCGGCTTCCTTTTAGGCGCCTCCAACCACGCAGGCCCCTTCGTCTAGCGGTTAGGACGCGGCCCTTTCACGGCTGAAGCACGGGTTCGATTCCCGTAGGGGTCACCATCGTTTATCGACGATGTTGCTGATTTTACACGAGCACTTTCGTTACGCGCCAACAGCCTGCAAGTTGGTGGGCCATGCGTGCGGCCTGCTTACAGCTGCGGTTCAGCGGGGTCGAGGCACCAGTAAATTGCGGAGCGCAGCGTCCTCGGGCGCGTTCCTGCTCGGGTTCCCGCCGGGGTTGGTGTAGCGGATCGATATGCTGCCGGGGTGGCAGTCCAGATCAGGGAAGTCGACGCGTGGCCCGTAAACATTCGAAACATGGTCCCTATGAAGACCTGCAGCAGGACGAAGAGGCTCCGGTCGCGATCGTAGCGTGTTGGCTCTGCGGCCGCCCTACGGGCAAGACGGTCGTCTGGCACCATCCGGTCCCCAAGAGCCGGGGCGGGCGCGATGTCGTGCCGATGCATCCGATCTGCCAGCAGACGCTCACCGCGAATTTCACCAATTCCGAACTGCAACGCCACGGGATGGACGTGGACGGCCTGCTCGCCGACCCCGCCGTGCGGAAGTTTGTCGATTGGGTAGCGAACAAGGACCCCGATTTCACGGCAACCACGACCAAGAAGCAGCGCTGACCAAACCCTCTCGCAGGGAGCCGAATGACTCCGCCGTCGATGCTGGGCCCGAGCCGTCGACGGCCTAGCCGCGCTCCGGCGGCGCGGTCATCGACGTTCCGAGGCGACGATCGCGCGCGTCACGTCGCCCATCAACCGCATCCGTACCGGGATGGCCTGGCGGGTACTGGCGATCATGACGGCGACGGCATAGCGGTGGCCGTTCGGCGCGACGAGCAGTCCGACATCGTTGTAACCGGTCGACAGGTTGCCGAGATCCTGCCCGGTTCCGGTCTTGTGCGCGAGAGTCCAGCCGGGCCGGAGCCCCGACTTGAGCCGGAGCGGACCCGTTTTGCTGGACCGCATCAGGGTTAGCAGGGATGCGGTCGAGCGTGCGGTTAGCAGCTTGCCTTGCGACAGTAGCGACAGGCCGAGCGTGATGCCGTTCGCCGACGCCCCGTCGATCGGCGCTGCGAGATACCGGTTGAGAGCCCGATCGCGCGCTTCGTAACTCATCGCCGCCCGCGCTTTCAGGAAGCCCCAGCCCCCCGCCCATTCCGGGCGCCATTCCAGTCCTGCGGTACGCGCCTGCAACTGCCGCTCGCCAGGGCCGAACTTGACGCCGGAAACGCCCTTGTCCGCGAGCATCCGGTTCACCGCGACCGGGCCCCCGACCCGCCAGAGGAGCACGTCGTTGCACGTATTGTCGCTGCGCGTCATCGCGCCGCGCAGCAGCTCTCCGATGGTGGCCTTGTAACCGTCCTTGCCGACCAGTGCCCGGATGGGCTGGTGGAAGAGGGTCAGATCGGCGCGCGTGACCGTCACGGGATCGGTCAGCGACAGGCGGCCGCGATCCACCGCATCCATGACGGTGATCGCGACCCATAGCTTGCTCACGCTTTGCTGCGGTCGTGGCCGGTCGCCGTCCCATGCGACGACCCAGCCTTCGTCGATATCGCGTACGCTGATACCGACCTGTCCCTTGAACCCCGCCCCAAGGGCCTGCACCGCGTTGAGCAGGTCGGCGGATGGCTGTGGCCGGCCCGCTGGTCGTACTGGCGCCCGTGTCGGCAATCGTGGGGCCGGTGCCGTCGTCTGCACGGTGATGGGCACCGCCGAAGGCGGCATGGACTGGCGTCCGGCGGGCACGCAGGCAGCCAGGACGGACATCCCGGCAACGGCGCCGATGCCCCGACAAAACGATTCAAGCGTCAACAAGACTTCCCTTTTCTCACCGTGTAGCGCCTCGACCGTCCGGCGAAACCCGCGGCTAGGGCCTTCGGCGCGCTTAGAGGTCGATCCGACGCAAGCACTGGACTTCGGCGGTCAGCGATGCCGGCGGCGTGCGGCACGCTCTGCGCGCGCCTCGCGCAACGTCGCGTTAGGAACGAGGCCGTCCGCAGGCGTCTTCGCGACGGCGACACGCTGCGACAGGTAGATACCGTTGTGCCCGGAGCAGAGGTACGCCACGAAACATGCGACCGCGATCGGAACCGCATAGGTCGCACCGAACAGCTCAATTCCCATGAAGGTGCAGGCAAGCGGCGTATTGGCGGCGCCCGCGAACAGCGCGACGAAACCGATTGCGGCGAACACCCCGGTCGGGACGCCGAACAGCGGCGCCAGCGCGCTACCGAGTGCCGCGCCGATGAAGAACAACGGCGTCACCTCCCCGCCCTTGAAGCCGGAACTCAACGTGACGACGGTGAACACGAACTTGAGCGCCCAGCTCCACGGATGCGGGTCCGGTCCGAAGAAGCTGGCGATGGTCAGCCCGTCCGGCGTCGCCGCCAGCGTCCCGAGCCCCAGATAGTCGCGCGTGCCGAACAGGAAGACGAGCGCGATCGCCGCGATTCCGCCGATCAGCGGGCGGAGCGGACCATAGGGCACGATCCGCTTGAGCCACCCGCCGAGCGCGTGGTTGGCCTCGGCGAAGGCGAGACCCACCAATCCGAACGCGACCCCGGCAAGGCCCGCCTTGGCGACGAGCAGCGCATCCACAACGATCAACGCATCGACCCGGTAGACACCGTGGTGGATTCCCCAGGCGAGGCACGTCCAGTCGCCGACGAGCGCGGCGACGAGGCACGGCACGAGCGCACGATATTCGACGCGCCCGATCGCCAGCACCTCGAGCGCGAACACCGCGCCAGCGATCGGCGTGCCGAACACCGCTCCGAACCCAGCCGCGATCCCCGTCATCAACAGGATTCGCGTGCCGTCCGCATCGAGCCGGAGCGCACGGCCGAAACCGCTGGCGAGGCTGCCGCCAAGCTGGACCGCGGTGCCTTCGCGGCCGGCCGAGCCGCCGAACAGATGCGTCACCACCGTGCCGAAGAAGATCAGCGGCGCCATCCGCAGCGGCACCCCGCCGCCCGGCTCGTGGATCTGCTCGACGATCAGGTTGTTGCCACCCTCCACCGAGCGGCCCGTGAGATGGTAGAGCAACCCGACCCCGAAGCCCCCGATCGGCAGGCAGTATAACAGCCAGGGCGCCGCGAAACGCAGTCGCGTCACCGCGTCGAGGCTCCACAGAAAGGCTGCGCACAGCGTCCCGACAAGCGCCGCCATCGGCACGAGGATCAGCGCCCAGCGCACGACCGACACGGCATGGTCGTGGCGGTTCCGGACGAAGGTCGCGATGTCGAGATCGGTGATGAGGGTATGAAAGGTAGCGCGCACAAATCCTCCTTGCTGCCTGTCGGCGCCAAGTAGGAATCATCAGCTCTTGCCAGAGCGGTTCGGCCACATTGCCCGGCGGAAATCCATCGCCGTTGGGTCGCCTATGTCGCCTGATCGTGTAACCGTCAACGCCGGACAAGCGTTCGCTGGTGGTTTAGAACGGGCATCTGGAGCCGATCGGGTGGTTCTTTCGTGCTGGTTCACGAAGGGGATGTAGGAGTCCGGCAAAATCGCTTGCCCTGCCCCGATGCTTCGGCAGATGACGCGCACTCGACGAATGCCATCCTTGCCCTGCGAGGTACATGGTTGCAGATCGAGCGGGAGGCGCTCGTACCCGCGTTCACGCCACCGTATTTCGACGGAGACCGACGATCTTTCACCTCATCTTCGCGACCCCGTGCCTGCTCGTCATCGTCCGATGGCTCTGGCCGCTAGCCCTGCCGTTCTGGGCCAAGGGGGGTATCGCAGTCCTCCTGCTCATGGCCTCGCAATATCATTTCTGGAGCCGGCTTTCGTCGGGATCGGTGTTCGCGCCTGAGTTTCCCCGTACGGTCGTGATCCTGTTCAACTGGGCGTTTGGCGCGATCGTGCTGCTCGCCGTCTTCCAGATTCTGCTCGACCTCGGAACGCTGGCAACGATGCTCGTGCGGTCGCGGTCGGTGCATGTTCCGGATGGCGTGCGCTTCGCCATTGCAGGACTGGCGGCGCTGCTCGCGGCGATCGGCGTCGGCAATGCCATCCGCGTGCCGCCGATCAACGACATCGAGGTCGCGATACGCGACCTGCCGCCCGAGTTCGACGGGTATCGTATCCTGCAACTGACCGACCTTCACATCAGTCGGCTGTTCCCGGAGCGCTGGGCCCGCCAGACCGTCGATCGGGCGAACGCGTCGGGGGTCGACCTGATCGTCGTGACCGGCGACTTCATCGACGGCTCGGTCGCCATGCGCAGCCACGATGTCGAGCCGCTCCGGAGTCTCCGTGCACCCGACGGGGTCTACGCGATCCCGGGCAACCATGAGTATTTCTTCGATTACGCGGCGTGGATGCGCCACCTTGCAGGGTTGGGAATCCGGATGCTGCCGAATGCCCATGCCGTGCTGACCCGTGGCGATGCGCGACTGGTCCTGGCCGGTGTCACCGACCTGTCGGCACCGGGCGTGGGCCAAGCCGGACCAGACATGTCCGCGGCGCTCGCCGGATCCCCGGACGACGTACCCGTCATATTGCTCGATCATCAGCCCAAGGATGCGCGCCGCGCCGCCGCCCGGGGGATCGCGCTTCAGCTATCGGGGCACACGCATGGCGGGATGATCGCTGGTCTGGATAAACTGGTCGCCCCAGCCAATGGCGGGTTCGTGTCCGGGCGCTACGAGGTGGCGGGCATGACGCTCTATGTCAGCAACGGCACGGCCCTGTGGCCGGGCTTTGCTCTGCGCCTCGGCCGACCTTCCGAACTGACCCGGATCACCCTGCGCCCCGCCCCATAAGTCGGCTAGGCATGCTGGACCATTTGGTCCAGCGTGTCGCGGAGAGCAGCTGGTCCGGACACAAAACCGGGACCGACGCTTGTGCGTCGATCCCGGCAATCCGACCCGGTTCAGCCCTTCAGCTTCGCCGCGGTCTCGGCAATGCGCTTGCCCTGATAGCGGGCGCCATCGAGTTCGTCCTTGCTCGGCTGGCGGCTGCCGTCACCGTCCGACAGCGTCGTCGCGCCGTAAGGCGAGCCGCCCTTGACCGCATCGACGCCCATCTGCGCCTGAAATCCATAGTCGAGCCCGACGATCGTCAGCCCGTGATGCAGCAGGTTGGTGATGATCGAGAACAAGGTCGTTTCCTGGCCGCCATGCTGGCTCGCGGTCGAGGTGAACGCACCGCCGACCTTGCCGATCAGCGCGCCCGAGAACCACTGGCCGCCGGTCGTGTCCCAGAACTGCGCCATCTGCGCGGGCATCCGGCCGAAGCGGGTCGGCGCACCGACGATGATCGCGTCATACTGCTCGAGCGCGGCGGGGCCTTCGATCTCGGCATGTGCGGTGTCGGTCTTGAAATGCGCGGCCTCGATCACCGACTGCGGCGCGGTCTCGGCGACGCGGCGGATGTCGACCTCGGCACCACCGGCGCGCGCGCCCTCGGCGACGGCATCCGCCATCTGCTCGATATGGCCGTAGGACGAGTAATAGAGCACGAGAACCTTGGTCATAAGTGTTTCCTTCGAGTTCCCCTCCCGCTTGCGGGAGGGGTTAGGGGGGGGCAGTTCCGGGCGGGATCGCGGGAGGAAGCCCCTCCCCCGACCCCTCCCGCAAGCGGGAGGGGAGTTCTACTCCGAGTCCACCAGAACGATCTCGGCGTCGTCTTGAGCCGTGATCGTCACCGTCTGGCCGCCCAGCAGCGCCGCTCCGTCGCGCGCACCGAAGGCGTCGTCGCCGATCGTGATCGCGCCGGTCGCGGGCACCAGATAGACGTGGCAGCCGTCGCCGACTGCATAGTCGACGCTGTCGCCGGCCTTCAGCGTCGCCGCCAGCACCCGGGCGTTCGCACGGATCGGCAATGCATCGACGTCGCCCTCGAACCCGCTGGCGAGCGTCACGAACTGGCCGGAGCGCTCGCCCTTGGGAAACGGCTTGGCACCCCAGCTCGGCGCGCCACCTTTGCGCGAAGGCTCGATCCAGATCTGGAAGATCGTCGTCGTCTCGGGCTCCAGGTTATACTCGGCGTGACGGACGCCGGTGCCGGCGCTCATCACCTGAACGTCACCAGCCTCGGTGCGCCCCTTGTTGCCGAGTGAATCCTGATGCGTGATCGCGCCGCTGCGGACATAGGTGATGATCTCCATGTCCTGATGCGGATGCGGCGGGAACCCGGAGTTCGCGGCGATCTGGTCGTCGTTCCACACGCGGATCGCGCCCCAACCCATCCGGGCAGGATCGTAATAGCTCGCGAACGAGAAATGATGCCTGGCATTCAGCCAGCCGTGATCGGCATGGCCGAGGCTTTCGAAGGGGCGGCGGTCAACTTTGGAAAGGGCAACTTTGGAAAGGGTCGTGGTCGTCATGAAATGTCTCCACTGGTTGAAGCCAAAATAAGCGCTGCGATCACACCGTAAATAGAAACGCTGGAAACCGATCGTTTCGGTTGGTAATGTTCCTACTCTTGCTCCCCTCCCTGGAAGGGAGGGGGGAAGATCTGGAGTCCCCCATGCGCCTGCCCGATCTCGAAGCCTGGGCGATCTTCGCCAGCGTCGTCGAGCACCGCTCGTTCAGCGCC
>JAJNQF010000449.1 GCA_021154945.1 Sphingomonas sp. | reverse complement strand
GCCACTCATATGTCCCAATCTGGGGCCATTGCCGGTCGGGAGCGTGGTTACAGGGCGCTCCTAACGCTATCTTCACCTGTTCCTCGCATAGCCGAGGCTGAGTTTAGCCGACCGCCGGGCAACCGACGGCTGGTGTGGCGCCAGGAGAATAAGTGCCCATGCGTTCCGGACCCGTATCGAAATCCCTGCTGACCCTCGGCCTCGTCGGGGCGACGCTATCCGCGTGCACGAGCACTGGCAGCCGTCCCGAACTGCCGCCTGCCGCCTATGTCGCGAATCAGGAGCTGCCGGGCGAGGAATACGTCATCGGGCCGCTCGATCAGCTCAACATCTTCGTCTGGCGCAATCCCGAGCTGTCGTCGAAGGTCCAGGTGCGTCCCGATGGCCGGATCACCACGCCGTTGATCAACGACATGCCTGCGGTCGGCAAGACCCCGGCAATGCTCAGCGACGACATCAAGAAGGCGCTCACGGCCTATATCAAGGACCCGATCGTCTCGGTGATCGTCGAGAATTTCAGCGGCACCTATAGCCAGCAGGTGCGCATCGTCGGCGCGACCGAAAAGCCCGCCTCGATCCCCTACCGCGCCAACATGACCCTGCTCGACGCGATGATCGCGGTCGGCGGTCTCAGCCAATATGCCGCGGGCAACAAGGCGCGTCTGGTGCGCTACGACCGCGCCACCGGCAAGCAGACCGAATATGGCCTGCAGATCGGCAACCTGCTCAAGAAGGGCGATTCGTCGGCGAACGTCCGGCTCGAGCCGGGCGACGTGATCATCATCCCCGAATCGATGTTCTGAGGGACGCCGCGATGAACGGGATCTTCGACGAGGTGCGCATCGCGCTGCACACGATCTGGACGCGGCGCTGGCTGGCGCTGGCGGTGGCGTGGGGCGTGTGCGTGCTCGGCTGGCTGGTCGTGTCGCAGATCCCGAGCCGCTACGAATCGACCGCGCGCGTGTTCGTGCAGATGCAGACGGTGCTGCCCGCCGGAATGGACGGCGTGCCGCAGAGCGTGCCGATGACCGTCGATACGATCCGTACGACGCTGATTTCCGCGGTGAACCTCGAAAAGGTGGTGCGCGGCACCGATCTCGCCAACACCGTGTCGAGCGACCGCGACGTCGCCGACCGTGTCGCCGCGCTCGCGCCGAACATCAAGATCGTGTCGCAGCAGGATAACCTGTTCCAGATCACGACGAGCGCGGCGAGCCCGAAGCTCGCGCGGCAGATCACGCAGAAGCTGATCGACCTGTTCGTCGAGCAGAATCTGGCGGGCGATCGCTCCAAGACGACGCAGAGCCTGACCTTCCTCGACCAACAGCTCGCGGCGCGGCAGAAGCAGCTCGCCGACGCCGAGGCCAAGCGGGCGGACTTCCAGAACCGGTATCTCGGCGCGCTCCCGGGGACCGGATCGGTCAGCGACCGGATCGGCGCGGCGCGCTCGCAGTTGGCGCAGGTCGATGGCGATCTCGCCGCCGCGCAGTCGAGCCTTGCCGCGGTGCAGGGGCAGATGGCGGGACCGCCCGCTACCGTGGCGGGGGCGGGTGGCGTCGCGGGCGCCGCGGGACCGGCGCGCGCACGCCTCCAGGCGATCCAGGGCCAGCTCGCCGATGCCCGCGCGCGCGGCTATACCGAGAACCATCCCGATGTGGTCGCGCTGAAGAGCCAGCTGTCTGCAGCGACGGCGGCCGCACGCAGCGAGCCCCTGTCCGGTGGAAGCGGTGCCGGCAGCGCGCAGAACCCGCTTTACGCCTCGCTCCAGTCGATGGTCGCGGATCGCACCGCCACCGTCGCGTCGCTGCGGATGCGGCGGAGCCAGTTGCAGAGCGATCTCGACCTGCTCAATTCCAAGCTGACCGGGGATCCCGAGGTCGCGGCCGAGCAAGGGTCGATCGACCGCGATTATCAGGTGCTCAAGGATCAGTACGACACGCTGCTGCGGCAGCGCGAACAGACCGCACTGGTCGGCCAGGCGCAGTCGCAGAGCGATAACGTCAAGTTCAGCGTGATCGATCCGCCGACGATGCCGAGTACGCCGAGCGCGCCGAACCGAATGCTGCTATTGACGGGCGTGCTGATTGCGGGACTCGCGGGCGGGATCGGTGCGGCGTTCGCCATGGGGCGGTTGCGGACGACGTTTCCGACCAGTTCGCGGCTCGAAAAGGCGGCGGGAATGCCGGTGATCGGATCGATCGGCGAAGTCGTGACGCGCGTGCAGTCGAACCAGCGCCGTCGCAAGTTCAAGTTGTTCCTGGGCGGCACTGCCGCGCTGGGCGTCGCCTATGTCCTGTTGCTGGGGGTCGAGATCCTTCAGCGCGGGCTGGCGGCATAAGGGGGTATGGCCGTGACGAAACCTGATCGCGAACCCTCGCTGCTCGAGCGCGCAGCCAAGGTGTATGATTTCAGCGCACATGCGAAGGCGCGCAATATCGCGGTGCCCGCTGCGCCGGTCGTCGATGCGCCCGTTCGCGAAGTTCCCGCCGCCGCGGCCCGCGCCGTCGAGGTCGAGCCCGTCGCGGTCGCCGTGCCGCCATCCGCGACCCACTATGCCCCGGCGCCGACAGACGATTTTGCCGATGCGACCTTCCTCGCGATCCCCGAGGAACTGCGCGCGCCGGTCGGCGACGAGTTCACCGACGAGGTCTATTACCCCGCGGACTCGGACGACACCGCGCGGATCGATCGCGGGATGCTCGCCGGCAACGGGATGATCGTGCCGGGCGCACCGGTCGGCCCGCTCGCGGAGGAATTCCGCCTGATCAAGCGCCAGTTGCTGATCGCCAGCGCGCGCATCGCCGAGAGCGACAGCCCCGACAAGGCGCGGATGATCCTGGTCTGCTCGGCCCGGCCCGAAGACGGCAAGACGTTCTGCGCGATCAACCTCGCGCTCTCGATCGCCGCCGAGCGCGATACCGAAGTGCTGCTGGTCGATGCCGACGTCGCCAAGCCCGATATCGTCAAGCAGCTGGGACTGATCGACGGTCCCGGCCTGCTCGACGCGCTGGGTGATTCGCGGATCGACGTCGAGGATATGGTGATCCATACCGACGTGCCGCATCTGTCGATCCTCCCCGCCGGCACCAAGACCGCGATGGATACCGAATTGCTCGCCAGCGCACGGACCAAGGTGGTGATCGCGCGGCTCCTCGCCGCCAATCCGCGCCGCATCCTCATCATCGATTCGCCACCCGCGCTCGCTGCGTCCGCCGCGTCGGTGCTGGCGATGCGCGTCGGCCAGGTGATGCTCGTCGTCCGGGCCGATCGCACGCCCGAGAGCGAACTGCGCGCCGCGGTCAACATCCTCGACGGGTGCGAGCACATCCAGCTCGTCCTGAATGCCGTTTCGTTCGTCCAGGGCGGCGCGCGGTTCGGCAGCTATTACGGCCAGGAGAGCTCTTGATGACCGGGCCGATGATCAGATCGACGGTGCGCGCACGCGTGCTGGCCGGCGTCGTGGCCACGGTCGTCGTGGCTGGCATCGTGGCGGGCGCTAGCCCTGTCGTTGCGCAGACGGCGCCGAGCGCGACCACGGGCGGTATCCCGACCGAAAACGCGACGACGGGAGGCTCCGCGACCCCGGGAGCGCGGCGCATCACCATCAACCCGTATGTCGAGGCCAGCCAGACGCTTGCCGCCGACCTCAACGGCGGTGACGTACTGACCTATACCAGCCTTGCCGCGGGCGTGGATGCCGCGATCCAGACGCAGCGCGTCGCCGGTCAGCTCAGCTATCGGTATGAACGCCGGTTCGGCTGGGGCGACCGGCTCGGCGACGACGACGTGCATTCGGGCCTCGCGCGAGTCGACGCCCGCGTGACGCGCAACCTGACGCTCGAAGCCGCCGGCATCGCGACGCGTGCACGCTCGGACATCCGCGGTGCCGCGCCCGGCCTGCTGGTCGGCAACGTGAACAACGTCAGCCAGGTCTATGCGATTTATGCCGGGCCCAGCTTCACCACCACCGCTGGCCCGGTCGTCTTCGATGCGAACTACCGCCTGGGCTATACCAAGGTCGAGACGCCCACCTTCGGCGACACCAGCATCGGTGGGCGGCGGCTTGATTATTACGACGATTCGATCGGCAACACCGCCACCGCCCGCGCATCGGTCGCGCCGGGTCTCGTCGCGCCGTTCGGCGTCACGCTGAGCGGCGCCTATGACCGCGAGACCGCCAGCCAGCTCAAGCAGCGCTACGAGGGCTATTACGGCCGCGGCGACATCCTCCAGCCGGTTTCGCCCTATGTCGCGCTGACCGCGGGAATCGGGTACGAAAAGATCGAGACGAGCCAGAAGGACGCGGTCGTCGACTCCACGGGGACGCCGGTGCTCGACCGCGATGGGCGGTTCGTCACCAACGACGCCTCGCCGCGGCGCGTCGCCTACCGGACCGACGGGCTCTATTACGATGCCGGCGTGATCTGGCGGCCCAATCGCCGCACCTCGGTCGAGGCCCATGTCGGCAAACGCTATGGCTCGCTCAGCTACACCGGCACGGCGACCTACCAGGCCTCCCGATCGGTCGGCCTCGCGGTCAACGTGTATGACGGCGTCCAGACCTTCGGCCGCCAGCTCCGCACCGGCATCGGCAATCTGCCGACCAGCTTCCTGACCGGCAACCAGCAAGGCTTTGGCCAGCAGTTCAACGGCTGCGTGTTCGGCTCCAGCGGCGCGCAACCCGGCGCCTGCCTCAACGACGTGTTCCAGTCGATCTCGACCGCCAGCTACCGCGCGCGCGGCGTGGACGGCGTGATCGTCGCCACCCGCGGCCGATCGACCTGGGGAGCAGGCGCGGGCTATGCCAACCGCAAGCTGTATTCGCCGAATGTCGCGCCGGGGCTGGTCGTCACCGGCCTCGAGGACCAGAGCTATTATGGCCAGCTGTTTTACGCGCGGACCCTGACCCAGGTCTCCGGCGTTAACGCGGACCTGTTCGTCAACTATTACGATCCCGGCGTGCCCAACATCGCGGCGGCGGACGTATCGGGCGACGACGGCGTCTGGTCGTATGGCGCGACCGGAACCTATTACCGCAATTTCGGACGGCTCGGCACCACCGCGTCGCTCGGGCTTTACAGCTTCAAGGTCGGTGACCTCGACAGCGACTGGTCGGCGCAGGCGCTGGTCGGTGCGCGATATCAGTTCTGAAGGCGAGAGCAGATGTACGACGAACATTACGGACTGACGGGTCGGCCTTTCCAGCTCACCCCGGATCCCAAATTCTGGTTCGAGACCGCCACTCACCGCAAGGCGATGGCGTATCTCGGCTATGGCCTGGCGCAGGGTGAGGGCTTCATCGTCATCACCGGCGATATCGGCGCGGGCAAGACGACGCTCGTCGGTCACCTGATGGACACGATCGACCATCAGCGGCTGAACGCGATCCGGCTGGTATCGACCGCGATCGAGGCGGACGACTTGTTGCGGATCGTCGCGACCGAATTGCACATCGATCCGGCGGGACTAACCAAGGCCGAACTGCTGACCGCGATCGAGCGCGGGCTGCACGCGGTCGCGCGGGCCGGCAAGCGCACGCTGCTGATCGTCGACGAGGCACAAGCGCTACCCGTGTCCGCGCTCGAAGAACTGCGGATGCTGTCGAACTTCCAGGCGGGGGGCCATGCGCTGTTGCAGATCGTCCTGCTCGGCCAACCCGAATTCCGCGATCGCCTGCATGGCCTGGACCGGCTCGAACAGCTTCGCCAGCGCGTGATCGCGATCCACCATCTCGATCCGATGGAGGAGCATGAGGTTTCCGACTATCTCGCCCACCGCCTGACCGTGGTCGGCTGGACCGGCAACCCGGATTTCGCGGACGATGCGTTCGCGGCCTTCTATGCCGGCTCGGCGGGCGTGCCGCGCCGCCTGAACCTGCTCGCCGGGCGCGTGATGCTCCATGCCGCGATCGAGGATCTGCGAGTGATCGACGCCGCCGTCGTGCGGTCGGTGCAGCGCGACTTGGAGGGCGACCTGCCGACGCTTGCTACGGATACGGGGAAGGGTGCCGCTGCTTCGGTGGAGACACTCGCCCAGCCTGTACCGGTCGCCGATACGCCGCGGGCCGATCCGGCGACCGAAGCGCGCATCGCCGCGCTGGAGGCTCGCGTGGAGCTGCAGGACGAGGCGCTTCGCCGCGTGCTGACGCTGCTGGTCGACTGGGTCGAGAGCGAGGACGCCAAGCCCGAATACGCCCCGATCCGCGGTGTTTCCGCCTGGCATGATGCCGCCTGAAATGGCTGTTCTCAATGGCCCTGTTCTCAATGGCATGTCGGTCGATGTTGAGGACTGGTTTCAGGTCGGCGCGTTCGAGAAGGTCATCGACAAAGCCGACTGGGACTCGCTTCAGCCGCGGGTCGAGGCGAATACCGATGCGGTCCTCGCGCTGTTCGCCGAGCGCGATACGAAGGCGACGTTCTTCACGCTCGGCTGGATCGCGCATCGCTATCCCGCGCTGATCCGGCGGATCGTCGAGGCCGGTCACGAGATCGCGAGCCATGGCTGGGATCACCAGCGCGTCTTCACGATGACGCCGGAAGTTTTTCGGGCCGACCTCGTCCGTGCGCGAACCGCGATCGAGGATGCGGCGGGGACGAAGGTCACCGGCTACCGTGCGCCGAGTTTCTCTATCGACCAGCGGACGCCCTGGGCGCATGTCGAACTCGCCGAGGCTGGCTACACCTATTCCTCCAGCGTCTCGCCGGTGAAGCACGATCATTATGGCTGGCTCGACGCGCCGCGCTACGGGTTCAAGCCACTCGCCGACAGCGCGCTGATCGAGGTGCCGGTGACGGTCGCCAAGTTCGGAGAGCGCAAGCTCGCCACCGGCGGCGGGTTCTTCCGCCTGCTCCCGGCTGC
>JAJNQF010000427.1 GCA_021154945.1 Sphingomonas sp. | reverse complement strand
GCCTCACGGGATTGCTAGAACAGCTCGAACCCTACCGGGTCGGTCGCTACGGCCAGCTTCAGGAATGGTCCGCGGATTTTCCCGAGCAGGATTCCGGGCATCGCCACATCTCGCATCTCTATCCGCTGTATCCGGGCGATGCGATCGACCCGGTCCGGACGCCGCGGCTCGCGCAGGCCGTCCGTGCCTCGATGGCACGCCGGGAGGCGCATGGCGGGGCCAGCACCGGCTGGAGCCGCGCCTGGGCGACCGCGGTGTGGGCCAGACTCGGCGACGGCGCGCAGGCTGGGCGGTCGCTCTCCGCCTTCATCGCCAACAGCGTGGCGGCCAATCTGCTCGACACCCACCCGGCGCAACCGCGCCCGGTATTCCAGATCGACGGCAATCTGGGCATCACCGCCGCGATCGCCGAGATGCTGCTGCAAAGCCGCGAGACGGAGATCGCGCTGCTGCCCGCGCTCCCGCCGCAATGGACCTCGGGCCGCGTCGCCGGGCTTCGCGCGCGCGGGCGTCACGAGGTCGCGATCAGCTGGAGCGGCCTGCACGTCGACGCGACCGTGATCGCCGGGGGGGAGCGCCTGACGATCCGGATGCCGCCTGGCTTCGAACCGGTGACGATATCGCAACAGGGCAAGGCCATCCGGCTCGAACGGGACCGGCATGCGATCACGTTCGCGACCACGCCGGGCCGCCCCTACCGCATCGCGCTACGCAGGCGCTCCGACGCAGCATGACCCAAGATTTTCCAGGAGCCGCCATGTCGATCATCACCCGCCGCAAGATGCTGGCCTCGGGGTTCGCATCGGGTCTGGCCTCGATCGGCACGTCGGGGGCGTGGGCCGGCAAACCCGCGGCCGGGTCGGCACCGGCGCCCTGGGGAGCAACCCCCTCCCCGCGCCAGCTCGCCTGGCATGCGCGCGAGCAATATGCCTTCGTCCACTTCTCGATCAACACTTTCACCGATCGCGAATGGGGCTATGGCGACGAGGATCCCAAGCTGTTCGCGCCGACCGACTTCTCGGCGGACCAGATCGTCGGCGCGGCCAAGGCGGGTGGCCTGCGCGGGATCGTCCTGACCGCCAAGCATCATGACGGCTTCTGCCTGTGGCCGACGATGCTGACCGAGCATTGCGTGCGCAACAGCCCGTTCCGCAATGGCAAGGGTGACATCGTCCGCGAATTCGAACAGGCGGCGCGGCGGGCGGGACTCGACTTCGCGATCTACCTGTCGCCGTGGGATCGCAATCACGCGGACTATGGCCGACCCGCCTATCTCGATTACTATCGCAAGCAGATCGTAGAGCTCTGCACGCGCTATGGCACGCTGTTCGAGTTCTGGTTCGACGGCGCCAATGGCGGCGACGGCTATTATGGCGGCGCGCGCGAAACGCGGAAGATCGATTCCGAGACCTATTACGACTGGCCGTCGATCTTCGCGCTGGTCCACAAGCATCAGCCGATGGCCTGCACGTTCGAGCCACTCGGCTCCGACGCACGCTGGGTCGGCAACGAGGACGGGGTCGCCGGCGATCCGTGCTGGCCGACCATGGCCGATCACAAGCCGACCCAGGCGGAGGGCAATGCCGGTTTGCGCGGCGGCCCGCTGTGGTGGCCCGCCGAGACCAACACCTCGATCCGGCCGGGTTGGTTCTACCACGCCGACGAGGATGCGAAGGTCAAGGATCCCCAGCGGATGCTCAAGCTGTTCGACGAATCGATCGCGCGTGGGACCAATCTGATCCTGAACCTGCCACCCGACCGACGCGGTCGCCTTGCCGATCCGGACGTCGCGGTGCTGCAATCCTTCGGTGCGGCGCAGCGCGCGACGTTCGCGAAGAATCTCGCCGACCGCGCGGTCGCCTCGGCCGATCACGTCCGCGGGTCGGGCTTTGCCGCGCGGAACGTGCTCGACGACGATCCCAAGAGCTATTGGTCGTCGCCCGATGCCATCCACACGCCCAGCCTCGTGCTGGACCTGCCGCCCGGCACCAGCTTCGATCTCGTGCGTATCCGCGAGTTCCTGCCGCTCGGCGTGCGCGTGGACCGGTTTGCGATCGACATCGATTCCGGCGCGGGATGGTCGGAAGTCGCGCGCGGCGAAGGCATTGCCGCGCAGCGCGTCGTCCGCCTGCCGACTCCCGTGGTCGCACGACGGCTGCGCCTCCGGATCGTCGCGGCCCAGGCATGCCCGGCGATCAGCGAAGTTGCGCTGTTCCGACAGGTCGCCCCGGTTGCCGTTAAACTACCCGAAGGCCGTGCGCGCGACGTGCTGCCGTCCTCCGACCTCTCGATCGTCGCCGCGACGGGGTCTGGCGCCGAGGCCTTGATCGACAATGATCCGGGCAGCGTCTGGCAGGTTCCGGTCGCCGCCGCCTCGGGGACGGCGACAGTCACGATCAAGCTCGCCAGGCCGCAACGACTGGCAGGCTTCATCCTCACCCCGTCGCGCGCCGTGAACACGGACAGCGCGCCACCGAAGCGGTTCGTCGTGGAAACCAGCGTTGACGGTACAGCGTGGAGCAAAGCCGCGTCCGACGAATTCTCGAACATCGCCAACGCGCTATCGCCGCAACGCATCCTGTTCGGCACCAAGACGGACGCGGGCTATGTACGGATGACGTTCGTCGGCCTGGCGGCGCCGAAAAATCATATGGCGATCGCCGGCATCGACCTGTTTGGATAGAGGCTCGGACTGACGACTTAGCCTCGCCCGCACTGCACGACCACGACCACGTGGTGATCGTTCGTCGAAGGTTATCACGACCTGGTGACGGTCAGCGTTGCTTCGAGGCCCCCGTCCGGGTGGTTGTCGAGCGACAATATCGCCCCGGTCGCGGCCGCTTGCGCGCGCGCGATGGTGAGGCCGATCCCGGTGCCGTCCGCGCTTGATCGCGACGTGTCCGCGCGGACGAACGGGTCGAAGGCATGCGCCAGCATCGTCTCCGTCATCCCGAGACCGTGATCGCGGACGGTTATGATCACGACCTTCCGCGCGCGACGGGCCGCGATCTCGGCATTGCCACCATATTTG
The DNA here is from genome assembly GCA_021154945.1 of Sphingomonas sp. GTDB lineage: Bacteria > Pseudomonadota > Alphaproteobacteria > Sphingomonadales > Sphingomonadaceae > Sphingomonas. The sequence continues at coordinate 5,709 of JAJNQF010000427.1, read as the reverse complement.
ATCGCATTGTCGATCAAGTTCGACAGGCAGCGGTTAAGCGAATCGGGACGCGCTCGCACCAGGCTGCCGCAGCCCTGCGTGAAGCAGACGGCATGGCCGAATTCGGCGGCATCGTCCGCAAGGCTCGACAATAGCGAGTCGATATCGACGGAGGACCAATCCTCGCCGCTTTCGCCGCTCCGCGCGAGATCCAGGCCGCGCTTCACCATCGACAGCGTCGCCGACAGATCCGCGACCAGGCGTTCGCGAAGGGCCTCGTCCTCGACCTGTTCGAGACGGAGACGGAGGCGGGTCAGCGGGGTCTGGAGATCGTGGCTGATCGCCGCGAGGATGCGGGTCCGCTCGCGCAGGCCCGCCCTCACCCGTTCCTGCATGAGATTGAAGGTGGCGAGCGCCGCGCGAACGTCGCTCGGGCCCCGTTCCGTCACGGGCTCCGCGTCGATCGACCGGGCGAACGCTTCGGCCGCGGCGGACAAGCGCCAGAGCGGCGCTGTAGCGACGCGTGCGACGATCAGCGAGAGGATGAACGCCGCAGTGAAGACCAGCAGCAGGAACCGCCAATCCGTCGTCCAGCTGGGTGGCGCGGGCAGATGAGGCAAAGCCAGCGCGATCGCGACCGGACGTCCCTGCACGCGCACCGCCAGAAGCCAGCAATCCGGCGCCAGGGGTGCATCGAACCCCGCCGCCCGGGGCCGCGTCCAGAACGGGTCGCCGCCCAGGCAGGCCATGCCGGACACGCGGGCGATCGTGGGTCGTGATGCCGGCGTCGCCCGCATGGCCAGCTTCCGGGTCATCTCGTCGTCGGGGGTTGCGATCGGGATCGACGCGCCTTGTAGCAGTTGCGCACCGATCAGACGACCGTCGCGCAGGTTCGCGATCATGCCGTCCGGGGCATGGTTCAGTCGCTTGATCACATCGAGCGCACTGGCCACCACGCGTTCTTCGCGACCGCGATCATATTCCGCCTGCCGGCCTCGCTCGGCGATCAGGATCGACGCGACCAAGGCGATCACCACGCCGGTCGCCAGCGTCAACGCCATACGCCCGGTCAGCGTGCCGAAGAACCGAACGCCGCGCGCGAGCCACGGCGTCATGCGAAGGTCACGGTTGCGGCCAGCATATAACCTTGGCCGCGAACGGTGAGGATCAAGTCCTCGCCGTCGGGGCTGAGTTTCTGGCGCAACCGGCTGATCTGGTTGTCGATCGTCCGATCGTGCGCGGCGGTCGCGGCCCGCGCCGGTATCAGCGCCTCGCGAGACAGCGGACGACCGACCGACTGGACGAGGCGGGACAGCATGTCGAATTCGGCGGTGGACAGCATCACCACGCTGTCGCCCGGCGCCAGCAGCCGGCGCTTGATCAGGTCGAGCCGCCATCGCCCGAACGCGGCGAAGCGGACCGGTGCGCCCGCACCTGTTTCGCGCGCGCCACGTCTGAGCAGGTTGCGGATTCGGGCGGTCAGCTCGCGCGGTTCGAACGGCTTGGTGAGATAGTCGTCGGCGCCCAGTTCCAGCCCCAGCACCCGGTCGATCGCGCTGTCGCGGGCGGTGACCATGATGATCGCCCCCGCATAGCCCTCGCTTCGCAGTTCGCGACACAGGGTCAGACCGTCGCCGTCGGGCAAACCGAGATCCAGCACGATCAGATCGACGACGCCTGCCGCGAGCGTCGCGCGGATACCGGACACGTCGCCCGCCGCGCTGAGCGCATAGCCCTCGCGCATCAACTGCGCGGTCACGAGATCGCGGATGTCGGCGTCGTCATCGGCGATCAGGAGATGAGGGCGGTCGACAGTCCCAGTCGCAATCTCAGTCATCATGGTCCCAGATGTTCGGGCCGCAGGTCGCGGACGCGGCAGGAGCATAGGTCAGCGCCCGGCGGATGCACAGCACGGCAAGCCGCCAATGCGCGTCCCGCGCGACGTCGGAATGCGCGTCCCGCGCTATGTCGGAATGCGCGGCGAGCAACTGCGCCGTCTCGTCACACGACCGTTTCGACCAATAGCGAAACTCTTCGTCGGCCGTTTTGGGCGGAGGGCTTCGGTTCGTCACAGCGAATCGTCCGAACCGATCGCCTCGTACAGCGTCACGCGGTTGGTCAGATCGGTCAGGTCGGCGGCGATCGCGGTCTGACGAGCCGAATACAGCGTCCGCTGCGCGACGAGCGCGGTGAGGAAGCTGTCGGTGCCTTCACGGTACCGCGCCTCACTGATCGAATAGCTCTTCTGCGCGGCGGCGACGAGATCCGCCTGGGCCTGTCGCTGACGCAGGATCGTACCACGTCGGGCAAGACCGTCGGCAACATCACGATAGGCCGTTTGCGCAGCCTTGCGATAGGTCGCGAGGTAATAGTCGACTTGCGCCCTCGCATAATCGAGGTTGCCACGATTGGTACCGCCAAGGATCGGTATGCTGGCCGATGGCGTCGCCGACCACGTCGATCCCGAGAAAAGGCTGGTCAACGCGGTGCTGGCCAGCCCGAGCATGCTGGTCAGCGAAATCGTCGGGAAGAACGCCGCGCGTGCCGCACCGACATTGGCGTTCGCCGATTTCAGCTGGTGCTCGGCCTCGACCACGTCGGGCCGATCGAGCAACACGCTCGACGACAACCCGGCGGGGACATTGGCGATCCCCGCATCGAGCGCGCCGAGACTGGTCGGCAACAGCGCGTCCTCGACCGACCCGCCGACGAGCAGCTCGAGCGCGTTGCGGTCCTGCGCGACCTGCGTCGTGTTCTGCGCCACGTCGGCCTGCGCCTGCGCCAGCAACGTGCGGGCATCGGCGACGTCGGCGCCGCTCACCAGCCCGGTGTCGTGCAGGTCCTCGTTCAAACGCACCGTCCGCTCGCTGCTACGCACCTGATCCTGCGACACCTGGAGCAGGTCGCGGTCTGCGGCGAGCGTCAGATACGCGGTCGCGGTTTCCGAGACGACGGTGAACCGCGTCGAGCGCGCGCCGCTGGCGGTGCTCAGATAGGTTTCGAATGCGGCTTTCGAGAGGTTCTTCTGCCGCCCGAACAGGTCGATCACGAACCCGCTGACGCCGACATCGCCGGTGAAGAGGGTCGTGGACCCCGACGATGCGGTGCCGCCACCGGTGACGGCGCGCGTGATCGTCGCTCCCGCATCGGCGGACAGCGTCGGAAGCTGCTCGGACCGCTGCACGTGATATTGCGCGCGTGCCGACGCGACATTGGCGACCGCCGCGGCGAGATCCTGGTTATGCGCGAGCGCTCGCTCGATCACCGTGCGCAGCTTGGCATCCACGACCAGCGACCGCCACGGCATCCCGGCCTTGGTCGAGGTGCCCGTCGAGGCGTAGGAAGCCCCCGATGGCCATTGCGGCGGCACCGACTCCGCGACCGAGCGGACGTAATGGGGGGCAAGGTTGCAGCCGGTGAGCGCACTCGCCCCCAGCAACAGCATCGCGCGACGCAACGCGATCATGCCGCTTCCTTTCGCCCGTGGAACAGCCGCGCGATGACGACGAAGAACATCGGCACGTAGAAGATCGCGAGCGCGGTGGCGGTCAGCATGCCGCCGATCACCGCGGTGCCGATCGCGATCCGGCTATTGGCCCCCGCCCCGGTGGCGACCGCGAGCGGGAACACGCCGAACACGAAGGCGAGGCTGGTCATCAGGATCGGCCGCAACCGGGTCCGCGCCGCCTCCAGCGCGGCATCCACGACGTCCTTGCCGGCACGCCGCGCCTCTTCGGCGAATTCCACGATCAGGATCGCGTTCTTGGCGGCGAGACCGATCGTGGTGATCAACCCGACCTGGAAATAGATGTCGTTGTCGAGCCCGCGTATCGTCACCGCCAGCACCGCGCCGACGATCCCGAGCGGCAGCACGAGCAGCACCGCGATCGGCACCGACCAGCTTTCGTACAGCGCGGCGAGGCAGAGGAAGACGATCAGGATCGACACGCCGTAGAGCGTCGTCCCCTGCCCGCTCGCCTGGTTCTCCTGTAACGAGAGTCCCGCCCAGGCATAGCCTGTACCCGGCGCCAACTCGCGCTGCAGCTTGACCATCTCCGCCATCGCATCGCCCGAACTCGCGCCGTCCGCGGGCTCACCCTGGATTTCGTAGGAAGACCGCCCGTTGAAGCGCGAGACGCTGTTCGGCCCCTTCTCCCAGGACAAAGTCGCGATCGCCGAGAACGGCACCATCGTTCCGCTCGCGTTGCGCACGAACCAGCCGTCGAGGTCGCCCGGCAGCATCCGGAAAGGCGCATCCGCCTGCATGTAGACGCGCTTCACCCGGCCGCGGTCGACGAAGTCGTTGACATAGACGCCGCCCCACGCGCTCGACAGCGCATTGGTCACGTCCGCTTCGGTCAGCCCCAGCACCGCGAGCTTGGCGTCGTCGAGCGACACGCGCAGCTGCGGCGTATCGGGCAAGGTCGAGGCACGGACGCGGGCCAGCTTGGAGTCCTTGTTCGCCGCCGCGATCAGCTTGTCGCGCAGTCCCACGAACGCATCGCGGCTCAACCCGCTGGTGTTGGTCAGTTCGAACGTGAAGCCGTTCGACTGGCCGAGGCCGGATATCGCGGGCGGCGTGAGCGGTATGATGGTCGCATCGCGGATCGATCCGAACGCCTGCATCGCGCGCCCGTTGATCGCCGTCGCGCTCTGGCTCGCCTGTTTGCGTTCGTCGAACGGCGCCAGGCTGGCGAACGCCATGCCGGCATTCTGCCCCGAACCGCTGAAGCCGAAGCCGTTGATCGTGAAGGCGTCCGCGATCGTCGCCTTTTCGGAGGTCGAGAACCAGTTCTGGATCCGATTGCCGACCGCCTCGGTCCGCTCGTTGGTCGCGCCGGCCGGCAGCGTATACATCACCATGATCTGCCCCTGATCCTCGCTCGGCAGAAAGCTCGTGGGCAATCGGACGAACAGCAAACCGAGGACGACGGTGATGCCGCCGACGATCGCCAGATGCAGCCAACGCCGGCCGATGACCGACCGCGTACCATTCACGTACCGCCGCGTGGAGCGATCGAACCAGCGGTTGAACTTTCCGAATGCGCCGCGGCGTTCCAGCGGATCGAGGTGCGTGGGCTTCAGCAGCGTCGCGGTCAGCGCGGGGCTCAGGACCAGCGCGACCAGCACCGACAGGAGCATCGCCGAGACGATCGTGATCGAGAATTGCCGATAGATGACCCCGGTCGAGCCGCCGAAGAACGCCATCGGCAGGAACACCGCGGACAGGACCAGCGCGATGCCGACCAGCGCGGACCCGATCTCGCCCATCGAACGGTTCGTGGCGTCCTTGGGCGACAGGCCTTCGTCCGCCATCACCCGCTCGACATTCTCGACCACGACGATCGCATCGTCGACCAGCAGGCCGATCGCCAGCACCATCGCGAACAGCGTCAGCGTGTTGATCGAATAGCCGAACACCGCGAGCACGCCGAACGTGCCGAGCAGCACCACCGGCACCGCGATCGCCGGGATCAGCGTCGCGCGCCAGCTCTGGAGGAAGGCGAACATGACGACCACCACGAGGACGATCGCGATCGCCAGCGTCTCGATGACCTCCTCGATCGACAGCTTGACGAACGCGGTGGTGTCGCGCGGATAGGCGATCGTGTAACCGGCGGGCAGACGGGTCGAGAGTTCGGCCACGCGCGCCTTGACCGCCGCTGCGGTCTGCAGCGCATCGGCGCCCGTCGCCAGCTGGATCGCCATGCCCGACGCGGGATGCCCGTT
>JAJNQF010000074.1 GCA_021154945.1 Sphingomonas sp. | reverse complement strand
ATCCGTCCCGACGTGATGCAGTCGTTCGTCGACGCGTTCGCCGATGCGGGCTTCAATGCGAGCGCATTCCTGCCGAGCTACGGCCTCGCCGAAGCGACGCTCGCGGTCTCGCTGATGCCGCCGGGCGAATGCATCCGCGTCGAGCTGGTCGAGGAAACGCAGTTGTCGGGCGGCTCGCGTGGCGGGGACCGTCCTCAGCGCTACCGTGCGATCGTCAACTGCGGCAAGCCGGTCCGCGACATGCAGATCGAGATCCGCGAAGAGGACGGTACCCCCCTCCCCGAGCGCGCGATCGGCAAGGTCTGGTGCAAGGGCAAGTCGGTGATGGTCGGCTATTTCCGCGACGACGCGGCGACCGAGGCGTGCATGTCGGACGGTTGGCTCGATACCGGCGACATGGGCTATATGTCGGACGGCTACATCTACATCGTCGGCCGCGCCAAGGACATGATCATCGTCAACGGCAAGAACCACTGGCCGCAAGATATCGAGTGGGCGGTGGAACAGCTTCCAGGCTTCAAGGCCGGCGACATCGCCGCGTTTGCGATCACGACCCCCGGTGGCGAGGAAACCCCCGCGGTGCTGGTCCAGTGCCGCAGCTCGGACGAGGCCGAACGGCTGCGCCTGCGCGACGAGATTCGCGAGCGGGTGCGGTCGGTGACGGGCATGAACTGCCTGATCGAACTGATCCCGCCGCGCACCCTGCCCCGCACCTCTTCGGGCAAGCTCAGCCGGGCGAAGGCGCGCAACCTGTATCTCAGCGGCGACATAAAGCCGTATGACATCGCGGCGTAACATCGCCGTCCTGTAAATAAACTGCAGCCGAGAAAGACTGACCGAGCCGTAACTTAGCCCCTTTCTGCCGAGCGATTGCATCCATTTCGGTGCTATGCGAACGTTCCGCTAACCAACGTGTCTTAAAACTGACGTCGTGAGTACCAGATCGCCTTTTCTATCGAGCCGGACCACGGTCGATATTCCTACGTTGCTGGGCTTGCGCGATGGCGCGGACCCGGCCGAATGGAGCCGAATTCGCGCCGCACAGTTGTTCGCAGGCCGACGGATGGCGTTGTTCCTGCTCACGGCCAATCTCCTCGCGGCGCTGACGACCGCGGCGTTGCTCGACGGCCTCTCGCCATTCTGGGAGATCGCGACGTGGTTCGCGGCGGTCGTCGCCATTGCCCTCACCGTCGCATTTCGTCGTCTGGCGACCCACCATCGCGGCGACAGCTATGCGAGCGTCCGCGACGTGCGCAACACCGGATGGGACGGACTGGCGCTCGCCCTGGCCTGGTCCGCGGTACCCGTGCTGTTCTGCACGCATGCGCCGTCGGGGACGACCGCCGGGCTGGGGATAACGCTCGCGGTACTGATGACGGCGGCGGCGTTCGCGATGGCGCCGCTGGTGCTCGCGACGCTGGTGTTCCTCGGGTATCTCGGCGCCGCGATGGTCATCCAGCTTGCGATGGCGGGGACGGTCGCGGCGGCGATGGGGATATTCGCCTTTACGGCAATGCTGATGATCATCTGCGTCAGCCGTGCGCGGACACTCGTGCTGATCCGCGCCGGCGAGATCGCGCTCGGCGAACGCAACGAGACCGTCAGCCTGCTGCTCCGCGAATTCGAGCAGACCGATGCCGACTGGCTGTGGGAAACCGATACCGCGCGTCGGATCGTCCGGGCCTCGGCGCGGTTCGCCTATGCCTGCCGGCTCGATCCGGCGGGGATCGAGGGCATGCCGTTCCTCCAGGTTCTCGCGGGGCCGACCTGGGAGACGGGCAATTTCGCCGCGGGGCTGCGCACGCTCGCCGAAAAGCTGAAGGCGCGCGAAAGTTTCCGGGATCTGCGCTTGCCGGTGCAGATCGACGGGGAGGACCGCTGGTGGGAACTCGCGGCTTCGCCCCGGTTCGGCGATCTCGGCGAATTTGTCGGTTTTCTTGGTGTGGCCTCCGACGTAACCGAACAACGCGCCTCGGCCGACCGGATAAATCGCATGGCGCGGTTCGATACGCTCACCGGACTACCCAACCGCCTGATGGTCAACGAAACGCTGGTGAAGACGATCGCCGAGGCCGACCGGTCCGGCGGACGTTACGCGTTCATGATGCTCGATCTCGACCGCTTCAAGGCAGTCAACGATACGCTCGGCCATCCGATCGGTGACCGCCTGCTCGGCCGGGTCTCCGAGCGCCTCGATCAGCTGATGGGCGAGGCGTATCTATGCGGTCGGTTGGGCGGCGACGAATTTGCCGTTGTCGTCCGGGACGCCAGCGACACCGTCGCGATCGAACGACTTGCGCAGCGTATCATCGAGTCGCTGTCGCTGCCGTACGAGATCGACGCCCACACGCTGTATATCGGCGCGAGCATCGGCCTGGCGATCGGCCCTCGGGACGGGCGTACCGCGGAAATGCTGGTGCGCTCTGCGGACCTGGCGCTGTATCGCGCCAAGGATGCGGGTCGTGGCGTGTTTCGTACCTACGAGCCCGAATTGCACGTACAGGCCGAAGAACGCCGCGTGCTGGAACTGGCGCTGCGAACCGCGGTCGAAAACGGCGAAATGCACCTCGAATATCAGCCTGTCGTCGATGCAGAAGCTGGACAACTCAGGGGTTTCGAAGCGCTACTGCGGTGGAAAAGTCCGGAATTCGGTACGATTCCGCCGAGCAAGTTCATCCCGCTCGCCGAGGACGCACGACTGATCGCGCCGATCGGTGCCTGGGTATTGCGCACCGCCTGCGCCGAGGCGGCGAAATGGCCGTCGGATATCCGCATCGCCGTCAATGTATCGGCAAACCAACTGCAGAATCCCGGCTTCCTCACCACGATCGCATCGGCACTGTCGAACGCCGGACTTTCTCCCGAACGCCTCGAGCTGGAAGTGACCGAAAGCGTGTTCCTTCACGAAGGGCTCGGGGTGACTCGAGTATTGGACCGACTGCTCGGTCTCGGCGTGCATCTCAGCCTCGACGATTTCGGCACCGGCTATTCCTCGCTCGGCTATCTCAGCCGTACGCGGTTCTCGTCGATCAAGATCGATCGCAGTTTCATTCACGACGCGGCCAAAGGCGTTCGCGAAGCCGTCGCGATCGTCCGCGCAGTGATTGCGCTTGCCGAAAGCCTCGACATGGCGACGACGGCGGAAGGCGTGGAAACTGCCGCGGAGCATAAGATGGTCCAAGAGTTCGGCTGCACCATGGCCCAAGGCTATTATTTCGGGCGCCCGATGTCGGTCACGGACG
>JAJNQF010000409.1 GCA_021154945.1 Sphingomonas sp. | reverse complement strand
GCAGCCCCCCCTCCACCACCGCGAAAGGTCGCGGCGGTCCCCCTCCCCGTGCCGGGGAGGAATTCCAGGACCTCCAACTCTGCACCCTAGTCGACGCCGTCCCCACCGGCTCCGCCTGGCTCCACGAAGTCAAATACGACGGCTACCGCGCACTGGTCTCCATCGCCAACGGCGAGGCAAAAGTCTTCACCCGAACCGGGCTCGACTGGACCGAAAAGTTCGCCGCGATCGCCGAAGCCGCCGCCAAGCTCCCGGTAAAATCCGCGCTGATCGACGGCGAAATCGTCGCATTCAAGGACGGCCACCCCGACTTTTCGACACTGAAGGACGCCATCTCCGCCGGCGGCGAAATGACGTTGTTCGCCTTCGACCTGCTCGCCCTCGACGGCGAAGACCTCACCGGCCTCTCCAACCTAGACCGCAAGGCGCGGCTCCAACCGCTGATCCCCGAGGACGAAGACCGCCTCCGCTATTCCGACCACGTCATCGGCGCAGGCGAGCAATTGTTCGAGACGATGTGCCGCGAGGGTCTGGAAGGCATCGTCTCGAAACGTGCCGACGCACCCTATGCCGGCAAGCGGACCAAGGCATGGCTCAAGGTCAAATGCACGCACCGGCAGGAGTTCGTGATCGTCGGCTGGCTGCCCTCGGACAAAAAGCGCGGGTTCAAGTCGCTGCTGCTCGGCGTCCGCGAGGGCAAGGGCTTCAGGTACGCGGGGAAGGTCGGCACCGGGTTCGACCAGGCGCTGATGGACGAAATCCGCGACAAGCTTGATGCGCTCGACCGCAAGACGCCGACGGTCGAGGCGCCCAAAACGACGGTCCGCGGCGCGAAGTGGGTGACGCCGAAACTGGTCGCGGAGGTAGCGTTTGCCGAAGTCACCCCCGACGGCGTGCTCCGCCATTCGAGCTTCATCGGTCTGCGCGAGGACAAGGCGGCGCAGGACGTCGTCGCCGAAACCCCCGCCCCGCTGCCGGACGTAGCCGAGAGTGCCGCACCGGAAACCAGCATAAAGGTCAGCAGCCGCGACCGCGTGCTCTTCGACAAGTCGGACGTCACCAAGGGCGATCTGGCCGATTATTACGTCGCCGTCTCGAGCATCATGCTGCCGTTCGCCGCCAACCGCCCGATCAGCCTCGTCCGCTGCCCCCAAGGCCGGTCGCGCGCGTGCTTCTTCCAGAAACACGACGCCGGCAGCTTCGGCGACGCGGTCCACAAGGTGCCGATCCGCGAGAAAGACGGCTCGACCGAAGACTATCTCTATGTCGACGACGCGGACGGGTTGGTCGCGTGCGTGCAGATGGGGACGATCGAGTTCCACGGCTGGGGCTCGTCGAACGCGACGCTGGAAAAGCCCGACCGCCTCGTGTTCGATCTCGATCCCGACGAGGGCCTCGACTTCGGCGATACGAAAAAGGCGGCCGAGCATCTGAAGAACCAGCTCGCCGAACTCGGGCTGGTCAGCTTCCCGATGCTGTCGGGGGGCAAGGGGGTGCATGTCGTTGTGCCGCTGACCCCGGAGGCGGAATGGCCGGCGGTGAAGGACTTCGCGGATCGTTTCGCGCGGGCGATGGCGGGGGCCGAGCCCGAGCGCTTCGTCGCGACGATGGCGAAGGCCAAGCGCAAGGGGCGGATCTTTATCGACTGGCTGCGCAACCAGCGCGGGGCGACCGCGGTGATGCCGTATTCGGCACGGGCGAGAGCGGGCGCGCCGGTGGCGGCACCGGTATCTTGGACGGAGCTGCGCGATATCGAGACTGCCGCGCGGTGGGGTGTGCGGGACGGGGCCGAGCTGATCGCGCGGGCCGGGTCGCGGGCGTTGGCGGGCTGGGGGGTAGCGGATCAGGTGCTGCCGGATTTGTGAGCGGCCGCCCCTCCTCTCAAACGCCACCCCGGCGAAGGCCGGGGGCCAGTTGGGGGACGTTGCTGACGAAGAGCAGCGCTCCGTTACGACCACCTTTCCAACCGGGCCCCGGCCTCCGCCGGGGTGGCGTTGTGGTGAAGCGGCGGTCCAACACCCTCACTGTTCCCCCGCGAACGCGGGGGTCCAGGGTAACTGCACGCAGCCTTCGTGATTCCTGGCCCCCCGCGTCCGCGAGGGAACAGAAGTAAGCGCGCGCTCCAAACGACAATTTATGTTGCACCGCCGCGTCGAAAGGTGAAACACCGCCGCCTGTATTCGGGGGCTTGAGGCATTGAACACGGCGGACACGGCGACGCACACCGCGCCCCTTTTCGACGCGACGGTCCATGCCGAGCGCTGGATCACCGACTATTGCGCGCGCAGCACCCGCGCCGACGTGCTCTGCCCAGCCGATGACGGTAGCGCCGACCCCGCCTGGGCGGCGATGTTCGCCGAACTCGCGACGGTCGCCTCGGACGACCTCGGCCACATTCGCGAACGCGTGCAGCGGCATGCGGTCGACATCGGCACCGGCTTCCGCATCGCCGACGAACCCGATGAGCGCCCCTGGCCCGTCTCGCCCGTCCCGCTGCTGATCGAGGCCGGCGAATGGGCCGGCATCGAACGCGGCGTCATCCAGCGCGCGACGTTGATGGAGACGGTGATCGCCGACCTCTACGGCGAGGGCAAACTGGTCGCCGACGGCCACATCCCCGCCGCGCTCGTCACCGGCAGCCCGTT
>JAJNQF010000380.1 GCA_021154945.1 Sphingomonas sp. | reverse complement strand
AAGTTAGCCGCGGCATGACCGACACATCCCCCGCCTCGAACGCCCGCAACTACCCACTGCTGGCCGCCCCCCACGTCCACCTCCACGGCCCCGTCGACGACGCGATGTACGATACCTTCAAGTCGCAGCTCGTCGCGGCCCCCACCGAAGGCCCGCTCGTCGTCTCGATCACCACGCTCGGCGGTGACCCCGAAGTCGCCCGCGCGATGGGCGACAACATCCGCCTGCTCCGCGAATACACCGACCGCGAGACGCTCTTCCTCGGCAAGGTCGCGGTCTATTCCGCCGGTGCGACGTTCATGTCCGCCTTCCCGGTCGACAGCCGTTTCCTGACGCGCGGCAGCCGCATCATGATCCACGAGCGCCAGATGCAGAGCACGATCGAGCTCAACGGCCCGCTCAACACGCTGTCCTACGCGCTCAAGGCCAAGCTCCACGAGATCGAGGACTCGATCAACATCCAGGAGGAGGGCTTCCGCGCGATCGTCGAGGGTTCGAAGGTATCGCTGGATGAGCTGAAGAAGAAGGCCCCCTCGAACTGGTACATCGAGGCCGAAGAGGCGCGCGACCTCGGCCTCATCCTCGATATCATCTGAGCAGGCCACGAATGGCGGCGCGGCGCAGCGGGTGACCCATGTTGCACCCGCGAAGCTAACCGTTTGCGAGCGGGGCCCGTGTCATGTATCGGCTCCCATAACCTATAATCACACCACGGACGGACCGCTCGCAATGGCCGAATTCTCGCTCCCGAAAAACAGCGTCGTCAAGAAGGGCGTCAAGCACGCGCCCGCAAACGGGGGCAAGCGTCTGAAATCCTTCAAGGTGTATCGCTACGATCCCGACAGCGGCGAGAACCCGCGCTACGACACGTTCGCGCTCGATCTCGACGACACCGGCCCGATGGTGCTCGACGCGCTGATCAAGATGAAGAGCGAGCATGACTCCTCGCTCACCTTCCGCCGCTCGTGCCGCGAGGGTATCTGCGGCTCGTGCTCGATGAACATCAACGGCAAGAACGGGCTCGCCTGCACCACCGCGATCGAGGATTGCAAGGGCGAGGTCCAGATCACGCCGCTGCCGCACATGGACGTGATCAAGGACCTGGTCCCCGACTTCACGCATTTCTACGCGCAATATTCGTCGATCAAGCCGTGGCTGCAGACCGTCACCCCGCCGCCCTCGGGCAAGGAGCGCCTCCAGTCGCCGGAAGACCGCTCGAAGCTCGACGGCCTGTACGAGTGCATCCTGTGCGCCTGCTGCTCGACCTCGTGCCCGAGCTATTGGTGGAACGCCGACAAGTTCTTGGGGCCGGCGATCCTGTTGCAGGCCTATCGCTGGCTCGCCGACAGCCGCGACGAGATGACCGGCGAGCGCCTCGACGAACTCGAGGATCCGTTCCGCCTGTATCGCTGCCACACCATCATGAACTGCGCGAACGCGTGCCCCAAGGGCCTCAACCCCGCCAAGGCGATCGCCGAGATCAAGAAGATGGAAGCCGAACGGATCGTCTGATCCTGTTGTTTGGTGAGGGCACTATCTCTTGCCCCCACTCCCGTTCGTCCCGAGTAGCCATCGAGCTTGTCGAGAAGGCGTATCGAAGGACATGTACCTCGATACGAGCCCTCGACTATGCTCGGTCTCTACTCGGCACGAACGGCAATTTATGACTGACAAACCCCATTTCGTCGAAGCCGAAGACCCCGCCAACCCAGGCTGGCGCAGCTGGTCGCTTTCCGACCCCACCCGCTTCAACACCCTGCTCGGCCCCATGCTCTACCGCGTCGATGGGCGCATCGTCCGCGTCCGCATCACCCCCGAGCATCGCCACTCCAACCTCCAGAACAACGTCCACGGCGGCGCGCTCCTCGCGTTCATCGACGTCGCGCTGTTTGCAGCCGCAAGAGGCTTCGGCCTGATAACCGCCGGCACCGCGGTGACGCTCGATCTCAACACGCAATTTATCGGCGGCGGAAAGATCGGCGCACCGATCGAGGCGCAGGTCGAAGTCCTCAAGGAAACCGGCCGGCTCTTGTTCCTGCGGGGCCTCGTGGTGCAAGGGGACGACGAAACCAAGATCGCCGCCTTCTCGGCCACGATCCGCAAGCCGACTGCCAGATAGCACCGGCACCTCCCTGTTCTCCCGCGCACGCGGGAGTCCAGGAGCCACACATACAACGCCTGGGGGCCTGGGCCCCCGCCTGCGCGGGGGAACGGAAATGACGGTACTCAAAGCCTACGAAGCCCTCGTAGCGTCAGGCGAACTCCGCCCCGACCCAGAACAAGCCGCCGCAGCCGCCCGCCTCAACACCCTCGCCACCGAACTCGCCACCCCAAAATTCACCGGCTTCTTCGCCCGCTTCTCCAAGAAGCCCGACCCCCGCGGCGTCTACCTCTGGGGCGGTGTCGGTCGCGGCAAGTCCATGCTCATGGACCTCTTCTTCGCCAACGCCCCCGTCGAGCAGAAGCGCCGCGTCCATTTCGGCGAGTTCATGCTCGAGGTCCACGCGCGCATCGCCGCCGAGCGCCGCAAGGAAGTCGGCGACCCGATCGTCCCCGTCGCCACCGCGATCGCCGACGAGACCCGCCTGCTCGCATTCGACGAGATGATGGTCACCAACAGCCCCGACGCGATGATCCTGTCGCGGCTGGTAACCTCGCTGCTCGATTCCGGCGTGACGATCGTCACCACGTCGAACCGCCCGCCGTCGGATCTCTACAAGAACGGCCTCAACCGCGAGCATTTCCTGCCCTTCATCGCGACCATCGAACAGCGCCTCGACGTGCTCCCGCTCAACGGCCCGGTCGACTATCGGCGCGACCGGCTCGGCAGCCAGGACACGTGGCTCGTTCCCAACGGTCCCGAGGCGACCGCGCAACTGTCGGCTGCGTTCTTCCGTCTTACCGACTTCTCGACCGACGACAGCGAGCACGTTCCCGCCGAGGACCTGATCGTTCAGGGCCGAACCCTGCGCGTGCCGAAGTCGCTCAAGGGCGTCGCGGTGTTCAGCTTCAAGAAGCTGTGCGGAGAGGCGAGGGGGGTGGCCGATTACCTAGCCATCGCGCGGAAGTTCCACACCGTGATCCTGGTTGGCATTCCCAAGCTCGGGCCTGAGAACCGCAACGAGGCGGCGCGCTTCGTGGCGCTGATCGACGCGTTGTACGAGCATAAGGTGAAGCTGCTCGCGGCAGCGGATGCGGAGCCGGGGGACCTTTACGAAAGCGGTGACGGGAGGTTCGAGTTCGACCGCACGATCAGCCGGCTGGAGGAGATGCGGTCCGAGGAATATCTGGCGGAAGGGCACCTTTAATCCGCCCCAAATACCACCCCGGCGAAGGCCGGGGCCCACTTGGGAAGGTCGCAGTAACAGCGTCCAGTGCTCAGTCAGCAACGTTCCCCAATTGGGCCCCGGCATTCGCCGGGGTGGTTCGATTTGACACGTTGCTTCTTATTGCTCATGCGAACGAGTTGCAATAACGAGGTGCTTTTTCCGCTTTAGCGGTTGCCGTAGCGGTATAATGCGCGTAACCGGCGTCACCAATCACCCCGCACATCAGACGGAGACGGATTGGAATGGCTCGCAAGAAGATCGCGCTGATCGGCGCCGGTAACATCGGCGGTACGCTCGCGCACCTCGCAGCACTCAAGGGCCTTGGCGATATCGTCCTGTTCGACGTCGCCGAGGGCATCCCCCAGGGCAAGGCACTCGACCTGTCGCAGTGCGGCCCGGTCGAAGGCTTCGACTCGCAGATCACTGGCTCGAACGATTACGCCGACATCGCCGGCGCGGACGTCATCATCGTCACCGCCGGTGTCGCACGGAAGCCCGGCATGAGCCGCGACGACCTGCTCGGCATCAACCTGAAGGTCATGAAGGCGGTCGGCGAGGGCATCAAGGCCAACGCGCCGAATGCGTTCGTGATCTGCATCACCAACCCGCTCGACGCAATGGTGTGGGCGCTCCGTGAGTTCTCGGGCTTACCGCATCACATGGTCGTCGGCATGGCCGGCGTGCTCGACTCGTCGCGCTTCAGCCATTTCCTCGCCGTCGAGTTCAATGTCTCGGTCAAGGACGTCACCAGTTTCGTGCTCGGCGGCCACGGCGACACGATGGTCCCGGTCATCAGCTACTCGACCGTGTCGGGCATCCCGGTGCCGGATCTCATCGCGATGGGCATGTCGAGCCAGGAAAAGATCGACGCGATCGTCAAGCGCACGCGCGGCGGCGGCGGCGAGATCGTCGCGCTGCTGAAGACCGGCTCGGCCTATTACGCGCCGGCGACCAGCGGCATCGCGATGGCCGAAGCGTATCTGTACGACCAGAAGCGCGTGCTTCCGGCGGCGGCGTATGTCTCGGGCGAGTATGGTTTGGACGATCTGTACGTCGGCGTGCCGGTGGTGATCGGGGCTGGCGGCGTCGAGAAGATCGTCGAGATCAAGCTCGATGAGGAGGCCAAGGGCAATCTTCAGGTCTCGGTCGATGCGGTCAAGGAACTGATCGTGGCCTGCAAGGGTATCGATGGTTCGCTGAACTGATTTGAAGACGTGAGCTGATTTGAGGTGAGGTAAGGATCGCACCACCCCGGCGAAGGCCGGGGCCCAATTGGGAAGTCCCCGCTGATGGAAGAACAAGCGTTCGTTTGCATCATGGCCAGCGGGTATAATGGCACGATCTACCTCGGCTCGACGTTGAACCTGGCAAAGCGCGTGTGGGAACACCGCAACGCCGTCGTCGCCGGGTTCACGAAGAAATACGACTGCAAGCTGCTCGTCTGGTATGAGTTGGCCGGTAGTTGGGAAGCCGCCCGGCAGCGTGAGCTGCACATGAAGGAGTGGAAACGAGACTGGAAGCTGCGTGAGATCAACGGTTTCAATCCCGCTTGGGACGACCTTTACGATCGCATCGCACTGCCATGACCGCTTTCCCAATTGGGCCCCGGCCTTCGCCGGGGTGGTAAGGAACGAGACAAGATGAGCATCCTCGTCGACAAGAATACCAAGGTCATCACTCAGGGCATGACCGGCGAAACCGGCAGCTTCCACACCAAGATGGCGCTGGAATACGGCACGCAGATGGTTGGCGGCGTCACGCCGGGCAAGGGTGGTACGACCCACCTCGACCTCCCCGTCTACAACACCGTCGCCGAAGCCAAGGCGATGACCGGCGCGACCGCGAGCGTGATCTACGTGCCGCCCCCCTTCGCCGCCGATTCGATCCTCGAGGCGATCGACGCCGAGATCGAGCTGATCGTCGCGATCACCGAGGGCATTCCCGTGCTCGACATGGTCAAGGTCAAGCGCGCGCTGTCGGGCTCCAAGTCGCGCCTCATCGGCCCGAACTGCCCCGGCGTGCTGACCCCCGGCGAGTGCAAGATCGGCATCATGCCCGGCTCGATCTTCAAGAAGGGCTCGGTCGGCGTTGTCAGCCGTTCAGGCACGCTCACCTATGAGGCGGTCTTCCAGACCTCGAACGCAGGCCTTGGTCAGACGACCGCGGTCGGCATCGGTGGCGATCCGGTCAACGGCACGAACTTCATCGACGTGCTCGAGCTGTTCCTGGCCGACGAGGAAACCCAGTCGATCATCATGATCGGCGAAATCGGCGGCGACGCAGAAGAGCAGGCGGCACAGTTCCTCCGCGACGAAGCCAAGCGCGGTCGGTCGAAGCCGATGGCGGGCTTCATCGCCGGCCGCACGGCGCCTCCGGGCCGTCGCATGGGCCATGCCGGCGCGATCGTATCGGGCGGCAAGGGCGACGCAGAGAGCAAGATCGCGGCGATGGAAGCTGCCGGGATCCGCGTTTCGGAAAGCCCCAGCCTGCTCGGCGAGACGCTGCTGAGCGTCTTGAAGGGCTAAGTTAAAGAAGGTTGTTCCCCCG
>JAJNQF010000071.1 GCA_021154945.1 Sphingomonas sp. | reverse complement strand
GAACCGAGGTGCGCGGCGCTCGGCCCAGGTCCGTCTATCGGATGGCGCGCGATGATCGCCGCAACGACACGCCATCAGCGCTAGCTTTGTCGCGCCGACCTACCGAACCCCAGTCGCGTCAATTGGTCATCTAGATCAGCTTCAAGATATCGCTACCCCACGGCAATTTGTCTGCCTTACTAGGCTAGCTTGCCAAAAATTGGCCTAACCGAACCGCCTTGACTCGTTGACCAACGATCGTAAGGTACCGCTATCAACGAGCTGCCTAGACAGACGTGATCGGGAGTAGGGTGATCAGGCACTATCCAAATTCAGCTCAGATACCGGATCATGCGCCGCATTCTCCGGATGCCGTCACGTCCCGAGCATTTCGATAACCATAAAATACCGCGTCTCGCCGCAACGACGGCGAGGTTCCAGAGAGGATCCTGAACCATGACACCCTATAAAACGGTACCTCGTTTGACGCGCGCCGGCCTGTTGTGCGCGACGACGATGGCCGCGCTGTGTGCGACCATCGCGACGGCGCAGACCATACCGCCGACGCAGGATCCGTCGCCGCCCGTGGCGCAGGATGGCACGCCCGCCACAACGGAGCCGGCCACCCCCGCGGCGCCTGCCACAACCACGGCACCGCCCGCCGCGAGCTTGCCCAGTTCCGACCAGGTTCCGGGTACGGTCGACGCGACGGACAGTGCCGACATCGTCGTGACCGGCTACCGCTCCAGTCTTGCCAAGTCGACCAATGCGAAGCGCGCGGCGACCGGGTTCACCGACTCGATCTTCGCAGAGGATATCGGCAAGTTCCCGGACACGAACATTGCCGAATCCTTCAATCGTATTCCCGGCATCACGATCACGCGCGACGTGACGGGTGAGGGCACGAACGTCGCGATCCGCGGGCTCGGCTCCAACTTCACCAACGTGACGCTCAACGGTGCGACGATCGCGGTGGCATCCTCGGGCGCGACCGATGCGCAGGGCACCGATCGCTCGGTCGATCTGAGCTTTTTCCCGACCGACCTGTTCACCAAGCTGACCGTCAACAAGAGCTATACCGCGGACCTTCTCGAAGGTGGCGCGGCCGGTAACATCGATCTGCGGTCGGCGCGGCCGTTCGATCGTGCGACCTCGTTCCTCGCCTATAACGTGCAGGGTACCAAGCAGTCGCCCGAAGACCGGATCGGCGCGCGTGGCTCGCTGATCGGCAGCTGGCGCAACGATACGTTCGGCATCCTTGCGGGCGTCTCGGCGCAGCGCCTGTTTACCGACACGCGCGGCTTCGAGACGATCGGCTATACCAATCCGGCGCTGACCGCAGCGCAGTGCGGTGCGGCGACGGGCTGCAACTCGACCGCCGGCGGCAACTGGACGATCCCCGCTACGGTACCTGTCGGCGCGGGCGCGGGTCTGGTCGCCGGCACGCCGATCGACAGCGCGTTCCTGCTCGCCAACAACCCCGGTGCGACGATCCAGCAGATCGACAACGCTCTGTTGCCACGGCTCGGGCGTTCGACCAGCATTCGCGGGCCACGCGATCGTATCAATGCGATCATGAGCGCGGAATGGCAGCCGACCGACACGCTGCATTTCTACATCGACGGCCTGTACGGCTATAAGAAGAACGAACTGATCCGCGAGAACATGGCGTGGATCGTCCGCAACGGCGCGATCATTCCGACGAACCTGACGTTCGACAAGGCGGATTGCACGGTCGGCTGCGTCGTCACCGGCGGCACCTTCGCCAACGCGCAGTTCTTCAACGAATTCCGCCCCTATACCGAGACGACGAAGCTCTTCAGTATCAATCCCGGCGGCGAATGGGAGATTTCGGACACGCTGAAGCTCAACCTCCAGGCCAATTACGCACGTTCGACCTTCCACCGCGAAAGCCCATCGGTCGGCATGACGACCCCGCTGGGTGTCGGCAACACCGTGACCTACACCAATGACGGCGGCATCCCGAGCATCGTCAGCGGGCTCGATCTCAACGATCCGGCCAATTTCGGCTGGAACGCCGGCAGCCGCGTCAACATCTCCGACGAACGCCGGCTCAACAAGAGCAAGGGCGCGCGTGGCGATCTCACCTGGGGGAGCAAGGCGCTCAACCTGAAGGTCGGCGGCGCATTCGACGACGTGTTCCGTCGGATCCGCGGCTACGACAACAGCCAGGCGTGGCAGAATGCGGTCTGCGGCAACAACCCGAGCGCCTTCGTCAGTTCGCCCAACTCGCAGCCGCCCTGCGAAGGCCTGAACGCGCCGGGCACGATACCGGCCGGCTATCCGAGTTACCCGGGCTATGGCACCGGATCGACCGCAGGCATGACCGGGCCGGTGAGCTATGGGGGGTCGCTGATCCCGAATTCGGCGGCGCCGACCTATCTGACGCCCGGTCCGGCAGGGTTCGTGACAGTCGACTGGCCGAAGTTCGCGGCCGCCAGCAACTATGATTTCTATCACGACAACGCCCCGGAAACCGGTGCTGCCAACACCGGTGCCAGCGGCGGTGCGATCCGCGAAGTCGTCAAATCGGCATTCGCGACGGTGAACGGCGAGCAGGAACTGGGTGGCAACATGCTGCGGTTCAATGTCGGCGTGCGCTATGTGAACACGATCCAGACGATCACCGGGCGCGTATCGCTGCCCGACCCGCGCAACACGACGTCGACCGGGGCCGCATTGCCGGACGGCAGCCGCTACGAAAACATCGTCAGCAACGTCTCGACGCGCAACGTCTATTCGAAGTGGCTGCCAGCGGCGACTTTCGCCTACGACGTCAGCGAGCATGCCGTCGTCCGCGTGGCCGGTTCGCGGACGATGACCCGCCCCGATCCGTCCGCGCAGCTGCCGGGCGTCAATTTCGGTGCACCCTCGGCGGACCAGGCGACGATCGGCAACCCCGCACTGAAGCCCTATCTCTCGACCAACCTCGATCTGGGCTTCGAATATTATACCGGGCGCGAGGGTGTCGTCAGCTTCAACGCCTTCCGCAAGTCGATCGAAGGGTTCACCAACACGTTCATCAGCACGGTGCCGTTCGGCGATCTGGCGCAATATGGCATCACGTACGATACGCTGAACCCCACACAGCAGATCGCCTTGAACTCGCGTGGCGGCCCTAGCGCCGCGCAGGTACAGGTCACGTCGCAGGTCAACGTGCCCAACAAGCTGACGATCAACGGCCTCGAATTCCAGTGGGTCCAGCCGCTCGACTTCATCACCAAGCACATCGGCGTCACCGGCTTCGGCTTCAACGCCAACGCAACGGTCGTCGATCAGCGCAGCGACGGTCCGGCCCAGGCGTTCGGCGTGGCACCGTTCACCTACAACATCACCGGCTATTACGAGAAGAACGGCGTAATGCTGCGCGTGTCGACGACCTCGCGCGAAGGCTCGCAGAACAGCGGCGCGGCACAGAACGGCATTCCTGCGGCGGCGTTGTTCGGCACGGACTATACGACGTACGACTTCTCGTCGTCGTTCGATCTGGACAAGATCTTCGGCCTTGCGGGTGCGCCGCAGCTGACGATCAACGTCGCGAACTTCACGGACGCGACGTTGCGGTCGTACTTCCAGTTCGAGAACGCGACCTTCACGCAGTACAAGCCGGGTCGCCAGTTCCTGATCGGTCTGCGCGGCACGTTCTAGGTGGCACGTGCGGGGCGGCCGTGATGCGGCCGCCCCGTCTGGGTGACGGGTCATATCCGGCTCGTCACGAGATCGCGGAGACGAATTGATGATCACCCGCCGCGACATAATGGGCAACATGATGGGCGGCGCGTTGGCCGCAGGGTTGCTAGCCTCACCCTTGGCCGCCGCAGTGCGGTTCGACCGGCGCAAGCGCGGGTTCGACATCACGCGAAACGACGGCGTGATGCCCGTGTTCGTCGATGCGGACGATTTGCCCGGAATCCGTCGGGCCGCGGGCGATCTGGCCGAGGATATCGGTCGCGTGACCGGCACTGCGGCACAGGTCGTCGGCGACCGTACGCGTCTACCTACGACCATCATTCTGGTCGGGTCGATCGGCCATAGCCCGCTGATCGACCGGATGATCGCCAGTGGCAAACTCGACGTTGCCGGCATCCGTGGCAAATGGGAGTCGTTCGTCGTGGAGACGATCGCCAACCCGCTGCCGGGTGTCAGCGAAGCGCTGGTGATCGTCGGCAGCGACAAGCGCGGCGCGATCTATGGCGCGTACGACCTGTCACGGATGATCGGCGTGTCGCCCTGGTATTGGTGGGCGGACGTGCCCGTCGTCCGCCAGACGCATCTGAGCGTGGCGCATGGCCGCTATGTCCAGCAATCGCCCGCGGTGAAGTATCGCGGCATATTCCTCAACGACGAAGCACCGTGCCTGTCGGGCTGGACTACCGAGAAGTTCGGCGGGATGAACGCGAAATTCTACGGCAGGCTATTCGAGCTGCTGTTGCGGCTGCGTGCCAATTACCTGTGGCCGGCGATGTGGAACAACGCGTTCGCGATCGATGATCCGGCCAACGCGCCGCTCGCCCAGGACTACGGCATCGTGATGGGCTCGTCGCATCACGAGCCGATGATGCGCGCGCACAAGGAATGGACCGACAACCGCAAGGACTATGGCAACGGCGCGTGGAACTATGCGACCAACGGGCCGGCGGTCGCCAAGTTCTTCCGCGAGGGGATCGTCCGCAACCGCGACAACGAAGTCGTCGTGACGATCGGGATGCGCGGCGACGGCGATGTCGCGCTGGAGAGCACCGGTGGTCTCCAGTCCGACGTCAAACTGCTCGAAGGCATCATCACCGACCAGCGCGCGATCATCGCGGAGGGGATGCGCAAGCCCGCCGAACAGGTGCCGCAGGTGTGGGTGTTGTTCACCGAGGTCTATAAATATTACGACGCCGGGCTGAAGATCCCGGACGACGTGACGCTGATGCTGGCGGACGACAATGTCGGCAATCTGCGCCGCCTGCCGACCCCCGCCGAGCGTGGTCGCAAGGGCGGCTTCGGCGTCTATTTCCACATGGACATGCACGGCGGGCCGTTCGCGTATCAGTGGATCAATTCGAACCCGCTGCCCAAGATCTGGGAGCAGATGAACCTCGCCAACCAATATGGCGCGAACGAGATGTGGATCGCCAATGTCGGCGACCTGAAGCCGCTCGAACTGCCGATCGAGTTCTTCCTGGCGATGGCGTGGAATCCCGCCGATGTCGCCAAGGACAAGATTGCCGACTGGACGCGCGCTTGGGCGGAACGCCAGTTCGGGCCGGAACATGCCACCGAGATCGCGTTCCTCGCCGCGCGCTATGCGAAATACAACGGGATGCGCAAACCCGAGCAGCTTCGGCCCGACACGTTCAGCCTCGAGAATTACCGCGAGACGGAGCGGATCTGCGAGGCGTGGAGCGACCTCGTCCGGCGCGCCGATGCGGTGAACTCTGCGCTGCGTCCCGACCAGCGCGATGCGTTCTATCAGCTCGTGCTGTATCCGGTCCGCGCCTGCGCAAACCTGATGCTGATGTATGCCGCCGCCGCGCGCAACGCCCGGTTCGCCGAGCAGGCGCGCGCGAGCACCAGGGCCGAGGCGGACGAGGTCCGGCGGCGTTTCAAATACGACCACGAACTCCGCGACACGTACAACCACGTCATGGCGGGCGGTAAATGGAACCACATGATGGACCAGACGCACATCGGCTATTTCGACTGGTATCCGCCTGAGGCCGACATCATGCCCGCGGTCGCCGATCTCGATCTCGATGGCGTGACCGGCTTCGGCGTCAGCGTCGACGGGGACAGCCGCGGGTGGCCGGGCTATTATCTGCCCCCGGCCCTGCCGACGCTCGACAGCATCACACGGCTGCCGACTTACCTCGACGTGTTCCCGCGCGGGCTGGCCGAAGCGCCGGTCACGGTCACCGCGGACCAGCCCTGGGTGACGATCCGCGAAGGCAAGGCGTTCAGCGCATCGCCGCGTGACAAGCGGTTCTGGATCGATGTCGACTGGGCAAAGGCACCGGTAGGCAAAACAAAGGCGACGATCGCGGTCAAGGGCGACACGACGATCACCGTGCGGCTGGATGCGGTTCGCGCCACGCCGCAGCAGGAGAAGGATGCGCGCGGTGCGTTCGGCGGGCTTGCCGGTGCATTCGGGGTGCCGGTCACCGGCTTTGTGCGATCGGTCCAGGTCGGCGGCGCGCAGTGGGACACGATCCCCGATTTCGGCCGGGTCGAAGGGGCGATGTCGATCTTCCCGGTGGATGCGCCATCCTTTCCGGATCCAACGCGCGCACCGCGTCTGGAATATCCCATCTTCCTGGCAGCAGCGGGCAAGTACCGCGTCGATCTGGTCACCGGCCCGACGCTGGAGGTTATCCCCGGACGGAAGCTGAGCGTGGCGGTATGGCTCGATAATCAGCGGCCCGAGATCGGTACGGTCTTTACGCCGGAAGATGGTGCAGCACAGGATTTCCTGGGCGCCAAGCACGCGATCAACACGGCCGACAACGCGCGGACGATGCAGTTCACGATCACCGCCGAGCAGCCCGGCCGACACACGCTGACCATCGGCATGATCGATCCGACAATGGTCTTACAGACGATCGCGATCTCGAACGAGGAGCCCAAGACATCCTATTACGGACCGCCAATGATCGCCGCGCGCCCGGCCAAGCCCGGCCAGCCCGTTTCCCCCTGGACGGTCGTCCGCTCATGATGCGCGCATGTCTGGCGCTTGTCGGCGTCCTGGTCGCGCTGGCATTGCCCTCGCAGAACGATCGCGCGGCCGGACAGCAGGTCGCGCCCGTTTCCGCCGACGTGATCGTCAATCTAAAGGCGCCCGGTCCGGTCATCGCCAGACACATCTACGGCCAGTTCGCCGAGCATCTCGGGCGGGGCATCTACGAAGGCATCTGGGTCGGCGAGAAGAGCACGATCCCGAACATCCGAGGCTATCGACGCGACGTGGTCGAGGCGTTGCGGCATATCCATGTCCCCGTGATCCGCTGGCCCGGCGGCTGCTTCAGCGAGATCTACGACTGGCGCGATGGGGTCGGCCCGCGCGCGAAGCGGCCGACCCGCGTGACGATGAACTGGCCGAACACGATCGACACCAACCAGTTCGGCACGCACGAGTTTCTCGACTTCGCCGAACTGATCGGCGCGGACGCTTACGTCTCCGGCAATGTCGGATCGATGACGCCGCGCGATATGGCGCAGTGGATCGAATACATGACGTCCGACCAGCCGGAATCAACGCTGGTGCAACAGCGCAAGTCCAACGGCCGCGACAAGGCGTGGCGTGTGCCGTTCTTCGGCATCGGCAACGAGACCTGGGGCTGTGGCGGGGATATGCGGCCCGATTACGCGGCCGACGTCAACGCCCGCTACGCGATCTTTGCGCGCGCGCCGAGCGGCTATCCGATGGTCAAGGTGGCGAGCGGTGCCAGCGTCCAGGGCGGCGGCGACTTCGAGGCGTTTACCACCGCGATGATGGCGCACATGGGCGCGACGCAGGCACTCAGCTTCCATTACTACGCGATGCCCGACGGCGCGAAGGGCCCCGCGGTCGGCTTCGACGAGGACGGCTGGGCGAACGAACTCGCGCTCGCGCTGCGGATGGAGCCGCTCGTATCGCGGACTGAGGCGATCATGGACCGCACCGATCCCGAGCGGAAGATCGCGCTCTTCGTCGACGAGTGGGGCAGTTGGTATCTCCAGCCGCCCGAGGCTCCCGAGGGCGCGCATTACCAGCAGAACTCGTTACGCGATGCGATGGTCGCGGCGCTCACGCTCGACATCTTCCACCGACATACCGCCCGCGTGCGGATGGCCAACATCGCGCAGATGGTGAACGTGCTGCAGGCGATGATCCTGACCGACAAGCAGAAGATGCTGCTGACGCCGACCTATCACGTCTTCGACATGTACCAGCCGTTCATGGACGCGACGCCGTTCCCGGCGCTGGTCGCGGGGCCGGTCTACACGCGGGGCAAGGCGAGTATGCCGACGATCGACGCATCGGCGGCGCGGGGGCGGGACGGCAAGCTGTACCTCGCGCTGGTCAACGTCAGCCCCGATACCACCGTGCGCGTCCGCACCAACCTGACCGGCGCGGCGAGGGGCCGGCTACTGACCGCCCCCCAGATCGACAGCCACAACCGCTTCGACGCGTCGGACGCGGTCAAGCCGGTGTCGTTCTCGGGCCGCGTCGAGGCAGGGCGGATCGTCTTCGACATGCCCGCAAAGTCGATCGCGGTGGTCGGGATCGAATGATGCCGCGGCATATCGATTATTCAAACGTGACCGTTCCACTCGACCCGGTGGCGTTGTACGATCGCCGTCAGGCATCAGATTGGTAAGTTCAGTGGTAAATCCCGAATCCCACAACGCGTTGTTCGGTGTTGGAAAGT
>JAJNQF010000355.1 GCA_021154945.1 Sphingomonas sp. | reverse complement strand
AGACTGGGCTCGCGCCCTCGCGGGAGAACAGGGCCGCGGCGGTTATCACGAGCTTGCAACTGTTAGGTTGGTGTTACCGGGCATGAGCTGAGCCATTCCGAAATCCTCCCCCGCAAGGGGGAGGTGGCGCCGTAGGCGACGGAGGGGGAGGACCACGCAACAGGGGTTTGCCCTTACCTCCCCCTCCGTCTGGCAAGCGCCAGCCACCTCCCCCTGGCGGGGGAGGATCGAACCCGACTCAGTCCGGCCGCATCGCGTCGGCGATCATCGCCTCCGCCTCAATCAGCAACGCATCGTCCGAACTGTTCGTCGCCACTTTCTCCCGGCCGATCAGCGTCAGCACCGGCACCGCGAGCGGCGTGACCCGCTCCAGATCGACATGCACCATCGTCGCCGCCGCGCGGTCGAGCAGCGACGCCAGCCGCCCCACATCCGTCATCCGCGCCCGCGCATCCGCCCAGGCTGCCTCCAGCAACAGATGCGTGGGCTCGTACTTTCGCAGCACGTCGTAGATCAGGTCGGTCGAGAACGTCACCTGCTTGCCGGTCTTTCGTTTACCCGGATGCTGGCGCTCGACCAGCCCGCCGATCACCGCCACCTCACGGAACGCGCGCTTCAACAGGTGCGATTGCTGCACCCACTCCACGAACTCGTGTTCGAGGATATCGGCCGAGAACAGCGACGCTGGGTCGGTAATCTTCTCCAGCCCGTACACCGCCAGCGCATAGTCATTGGCGACGAACCCGAGCGGTTTCAGCCCCTGCGTCTCCATCCGCCGCGTGATCAGCATGCCGAGCGACTGGTGCGCGTTCCACCCTTCGAAGCTGTACGCGACCATGTAATGCCGCCCCTCGCGCGGGAACGTCTCGACCAGCAATTGCCCCGGCTCGGGCATCACCGATCGATACGCCTGCATCTCCAGCCATTCGCGCACGTCGTCGGGGAAGCGCGCCCAGTCGCCCGGCTGCGCGAGGAACCCGCGGACGCGGTCGGCGAGGTTGGTCGCCAGCGGCATCCGGCTGCCGCCATAGGTCGGGATCCGCGCGGGCTTCGATGTGGCGCGCACGACCAGATCCTCGAGGTCGATCTTCATCATCTCCAGGCTCAATCCGGCGAAGAAGAACGTATCACCGTGGCTCAGCTGCGCCGCGAACGCCTCCTCGACGCGGCCCAGCACGCGGCCATTGCCGAACCGCACGTTGAGCATCGTCGCCTCGACGATGATGCCTGCGTTCAGCCGGTGCTGGCCGATGAATTTGGGATGGCTGACCCGCCACGTCCCGTCCGCGTCCTTGGTCAGCCGCTTGAAGCGGTCATACGCCTTCAGCGAATACCCCCCGTCACTGATGAAGTGCAGCACACGCTCGAACGTCTCGGTCGGCAGCGCGGAATAGGGCAGCGCCGAGCGGATCTCGTCGAGCAGATCCGCTTCGCGGAACGGCGCCGCGCACGCGCACGCCATCACATGCTGCGCCAGCACGTCGAGTGCACCGACGCGGAAGATATCCGCATCGAGTTCGCCCGCCTCGACCGCGTCGAGCGCCGCGCGTGCCTCGAGATATTCAAACCGGTTGCCCGGCACGACGATCGCCTCTGACGATTCGTCGAGACGGTGGTTGGCGCGCCCGATCCGCTGCAACAGCCGCGACGAGCCCTTCGGCGCGCCCATCTGGATCACGCAATCGACATTGCCCCAGTCGACGCCCAGATCGAGGCTCGACGTCGCGACCAGCGCGCGGAGTTTTCCCTCGGCCATCGCGTTCTCGACCTTCCGCCGCGCCTCTTTGGCGAGGCTGCCGTGATGCACGCCGATCGGCAGATTGCCCGAGTTCACCTTCCACAGATCCTGGAAGATCAGCTCGGCGAGGCTGCGCGTGTTGCAGAACACGATCGAGGTCTCGTGCGCTTCGATCTCCGCCATCACCTGCGCGGCGGCATAGCGGCCCGAATGTCCCGACCACGGCACGCGACCCTCGGGCAGCAAAATCGCGATGTTGGGATCGGCGCCGGGTTCGCCGCGGACCATCGCGACCTGGTCGATGTCGCCATCGGGGGCGAGCCATGCGCGATAGCCGTCCGCATCCGCGACCGTCGCCGACAGTGCGACGCGGCGCATCCCCGGCGAAATCGTCTGCAACCGGGCCATGCACAGCGACAACAGGTCGCCGCGCTTGCCGGTCGCGAACGCGTGGACCTCGTCGACGACGATCGTGCGAAGGTTTTCGAACATCGTGATGCTGTCCGGATAGCTCAGCAGCAGCGACAGCGATTCGGGCGTCGTCAGCAGGATCTGCGGCGGCTTGATCCTTTGCCGTGCCTTGCGGTCGGAGGGCGTATCGCCGGTGCGCGTTTCGACCCGGATATCGACGCCCATCTCGTCGATCGGCGTCAGCAGATTACGCTGCACGTCGACCGCGAGCGCCTTCAGCGGCGAGACGTAGAGCGTGTGGAGCCCAGTCGTCGGCGCCTCGATCAGTTCGGCGAGCGTCGGCAAAAACCCGGCGAGCGTCTTTCCCGCGCCGGTCGCCGCCACCAGCAGCGCATGATGCCCCGCGCGCCCTTCCGCCAGCATCTCGCGCTGATGCCGCCGCGGCCGCCAATCGCGCGACGCGAACCAGTTTTCCAAGGGAAGGGGAAGGTCGCTCACGGCCTGTTCACGCATCGTCGTCATATGGGGGCATCGCGCCGCACCGCTATGGACCGCGTGCGGAACGACCGCCACTTTGGCTAAAGCTCTGTTGTGAAAGACGATCGGTGTCGCTTTTTCGTTATCTCCTGCCGCTACCGTTGCTCGCACTCCTGCCGTTCGCCAATGCCACTGCCGCCGACAAGTCGTTCGTCGGCGGCGGCGGAATGGTCCGCCTCTCGCATCCGTCCAGCCTTATGCCGACGCGCAACTTCGCCGGTCGCGCGCTGCTGAACAGCGGCTGGCGCCAGATGTGGGATGGGACGCCGGTTGGCCGCGGCGTCGGCATCGTCCGCTTCTGGCAGGTCGCCAAACCAACCGACGGCCAGGGGCAGGTGACCGAGATGATCCAGGTCGGCTTCAGCCGGAGCGCGGGCGTGGTCGCCAAATGCGGTACCGAGGGGCTGGTTGCCGGCCATGCCAGGCGCCTCCCCAACCGGATGCTCGGCGGCCACCGCTGGACGGTCTACACCAACGGTGACGCAGGCATGAGCCAGCAGGTCAACGCGACCAACTTCCGCAGCGTCATCAACGGTGCTTGCTATGCGATCGACCGGATCACCTATGCGGTCAAGGCGGCCGCACCAGCCGGCCGGCTTGCGCCGCCCCAGGCGGTGGCTGCGGCGCGGATGGATCAGATTCTAGCGACGATCAAGGTCGGCGGGCGGCGCTGATCGATCCTCCCCCGCAAGGGGGAGGTGGCTGGCTCTTGCCAGACGGAGGGGGAGGAAAGGGCAACCGCCGTTCCGTATCCTCCCCCTCAGCACCTTCGGCGCCCCCCCCCCCCTGGCGGGGGAGGATCGATCGGTCGCCGCCAACGCGAGCCGCGACGTCGACTCCGGCTCGTCCTGAACAGGGGAATGACAGACCCCACCAATACTCCGTCACCCCGGACCCGTTCCGGGGCCCACCGTTCCGCGACCTCACTGCTCTCGATCGTGCGGAGGCGTGGATGCCGGAACCAGTCCGGCATGACGGGGACCATGGGTCACGGCACACGCGCACGCCGCCAACGGCACCACACCCCCGCGTCACGCGTTACCTCCCGCATGGCAAAACTCGGCGACTGGCTCGAACCGCATCCGCACGGCATCCTCGTCAAGCCGATCGACGCCTGGATCGATCCCTCGATCCCCAGTGCGAAGGCACTCGTCACGCACGGCCACGCCGACCATGCGCGCGGCGGCCACGATGCCGTTTGGGCGACCCCCGAGACCCTAGCAATCATGGACGCGCGCTACGGCCCGCAAGCCGGCAACCCGGTCGCTTACGGCGAGACGATCAAGATGGGTGAGGTCGACATCGGCTTCGTCCCCGCAGGCCACGTCCTCGGCTCCGCGCAGATCGTCCTCGATTATCGCGGCGAGCGGATCGTCGTGTCGGGCGATTACAAACGCCGCGCGGACCCGACCTGCACGCCATTCGAGCCCGTCAGATGCGACGTCTTCATCACCGAGGCGACCTTCGGCCTGCCGGTCTTCCGCCACCCCGATACCGGCGACGAGATCGACAAGCTGATCGCCGCGCTGCACGCGAACCCCGATCGCTGCGTCGTCGTCGGTGCCTATGCGCTCGGCAAGGCACAGCGCGTGATCGCCGAACTGCGCGAGCGCGGGCACACCGCCCCGATCTACATCCACGGCGCGCTGCAAAAGCTCTGCGACCTGTATGCCGAGCACGGCGTGAGGCTCGGCGAACTCCTGCCGGTGGCGGATGCGAAGAAGGCGGACATGGCGGGGCATGTCGTGATGTGCCCGCCCGGCGCGCTCAACGATCGCTGGTCGCGGCGGCTGCCCGATCCGATCACCGCGATGGCGAGCGGCTGGATGCGCGTCCGCGGTCGCGCGCGCCAGAAGAACGTCGAGCTCCCGCTGATCCTCAGCGATCACGCCGACTGGGACGAACTCACCACCACGCTGACCGAGATCGCCCCGCAGGAAGTATGGGTCACGCACGGCCGCGAGGATGCGCTGGTCCATTGGTGCATGACCCGCCAGATCAAGGCGCGCGCACTGGCGCTTGTCGGGTTCGAGGACGAGGACGACTGAGGCCGCCGTCCCGTCAAATCGGGCGTAGTTCTCCCGAGAACGGCGGCGGCGTCGCCTTGCGCCACGGCAGTGCGCGGCCCTCCACCAGCGAGCGCCATGCCCATTCGACCGGGGCGATGTCGAATTTCCGCACATAGGCGTTGGCGAGCAGCAACAGCCCGATGTTCACGGCCAGCGCGGTCGCCATGAGTCCGGCCCAGCCGAGCGTGCCGTACAAGGCGAGGCCAAAGGGCGGGAACAGGATCCACAAGCAGACGATCGTCTGGAGGATGTAGATCGACAGCGCGGTGCGCCCGGCCGCGATGAATGGCCGTAACAGCGTGGCGCCGAACCCGGTGCCGAGCAGCAGGCATACCGCGCCGATATGGCCGAGCGTCATCGCCTCGCGCGCGACCTCGGCGGTGGCCCAGATCGTTTTCGGCGCGCCGTCGAACCGCGTCTGTTCGATCGCGCCGACGACCCGCAGCGGGATGCCGACCGCATAGGCGATTAGCGTCATGCGCAGGTAGAAGCCGCGCGATCGTGCGCCTTGCAGGATGCCGAGCCTGTAGAGCGCGGCACCGATCAGCATGACGCTGACGGCTTCCCAGAAGACGATCAGCTCGAACCCCCGCGACTGGAGCGTGACCGTGACGCTCCACTGCATCGCCGCCCATGTCGCGAAGCTGCCGGTACGCGCCTTGTCCTCCGCGACGACCTTCGCGCGGCTTTCGGCCTTGCTCTTCGCGCGCTTGGCGTCGCCGGTCGCGACCTTGGCGAGCAGCTTCCGATCGTCAGCGGTGACGGGTCGACCGGCAGCGCGTGCGGCGGTGATCGCGGCGACCTGCGAGCGCTGTTGCAGCGTCTGATAATAGCCGAAATAGCCTGCGCCGCCGAGTTGCGCGACGGCGGCGATTAGCCCAATCGTGATCAGCCAGCGCGGGCGCATCCGCCTGAACAGGAACGCGGCCAACGCGGCGATCGCATAGCTGTGAAGGATGTCGCCGGGCCACAACAGGATGAAGAGGTGGACGATGCCGAACCCGAGCAGAAGCACGTTGCGCAGGTAATAGCGCTTCATCACGACGCGCTTGCCGACGCTCAGCGCGGCGCGATCGGTCAGGATCACCATCCCCGCGCCGAACAGCAGTTCGAGCATGCAGCGCGCGGTGCCGTTGGCGATCACTTCGCGGAGCCACCACGCGACCTGATCGGCCTGGCTCCAGCCGAGATGCCGAAAGTCGCCGAACGACGCCCAGAGCGAACCGCCCATGTCATTGATATTCATGAACAAGATGCCGAGGATCGCGATCCCGCGGAGGATGTCGAGGACTGCGATACGCGGTGCGCCGTCGGGCTCGGTCGCCTGAAGTATCGTCGGTTCGGCTGCCGTGGCGGCTAAGTCACGTGTGGCTTGGTCGTGCATCGTTCTGGGCCCCCCCGAGATGACAGGCCCGACGCTAGGCCCATCGCGACGAAAGGCAAGCTTAGCCGGCGCCCTCTAGTGTACGGGCCCGCCGGCGTTGTACCGAACTTCCGATCCCCAACGCTTCGCGGTACTTTGCGACGGTTCGGCGTGCGATGTCGAAGCCTTTGGCGTTCAGCAACTCGACCAGCGTGTCGTCCGACAGGATCTTCGCGCCTTCCGTATCGATCAGCGCGCGGATCGCGGACTTCACCGCCTGCGCCGACACCGCCTCGCCGCCGTCCGCGGACTGGATCGCGCTCGTGAAGAAGTATTTCAGCTCGTAGAGCCCGCGCGCGCACGAGACGTATTTGTTGCTCGTCACGCGGCTGACGGTCGATTCGTGCATCTCGATCGCGTCCGCCACCTGGCGCAGCGTCAGCGGCCGCAAGTGCGCGACGCCCTTCAGGAAGAACGCTTCCTGCTGTTTCACGATCTCGGTCGCGACCTTGATGATCGTCCGCTGGCGCTGGTCGAGCGCCTTCACCAGCCAGTTGGCGCTGGCGAGGCAATCGCTCAGCCACGCCTTCGACGCCTTGTCCTGCTGCCCGCCCGACAACTCGGTGTAATAACTCCGGTTGACCAGAACGCGTGGCAAAGTCGACGCGTTGATCTCGATCGCCCAGCCTGCCTTCGTACGCGCCACGAACAGATCGGGCGTCACCGACTGCGCGGGCTCGCCGCCATAGCGACAGCCGGGCTTCGGATCATAGCCGCGCAGTTCGCGGATCATGTCGGCCATGTCCTCGTCGTCGACGTCGCAAATCCGCTTCAATCGGGTCAGCTCGCCACGCGCGAGCAGGTCGAGATTGGCGATCAACAACGCCATGCAGGGGTCGTAGCGATCCGCCTCCTTCGCCTGCAACGTCAGGCATTCGGCAAGATCGCGTGCGCCGACGCCGGTCGGGTCGAAGGTCTGGATCGTTGCCAGCACGGCCTCGACGCGGACCAGCGGCACGCCGAGCCTGTTGGCGATGTCGAGCAGCGACACGGTGAGATAGCCCGCCTCGTCGATCTGGTCGATCAGGTGCTCGGCGATGAACGCGTCCTCGCGGGGGATCGCGGGACCGGCCTGCGCGAGCAGGTGGTCCGCGAGGCTGAGGCTGGTATCGGCGAACGCGTCGAGATCGGGGCCATCCTCGCCGCCGACACCCCCCGCGCTCGCGCCGGTCATCGATAGCGCGCCGTCCATCCCGCTGCCGCCGTCGGCGACGCTGTCCTGCTGGTGGCTTTCAGTGGCATAGTCGACGTCGAGATCGTTGGCGGTGCCGCTGTCCGACGCCAGTGCCTGGTCGGCATCGAGCGATGCCGCCTCTGCCGCGGGCCCCTCGCTGCCCGGCGCGTCACCCGGGTCGCCGACACTGCCATCGCTGTCCGTCGACGCCGTATCGAGCAGCGGATTGCCCTCGAGCGCTTCGGCCAGATAGGCTTCGAGTTCGAGGTTCGACAGCGCCAGCAGCTTGATCGCTTGCTGCAGCTGCGGCGTCATCACCAGCGATTGCGACTGGCGGAGATCGAGGCGCGGACCCAACGCCATCGGGAATTACCTGCTTACTTTCCCGTTCGTGTCGAGCCCCTCGACTGCCTTGGCAGGCGCTCAGGATAAACTTCGGCCTTTGGCCGAAGTCGAGGCACCCATCGTTAGCGCGCGCCTTCGGGGTGTCTCGACTTCGCTCGACACGAGCGGGGTTGGGGCGT
>JAJNQF010000354.1 GCA_021154945.1 Sphingomonas sp. | reverse complement strand
CCCGCCTTCGCGGGAGAACAATAAGGCGACGGATTCCGTGGAAGCCACCGAAAAATAATCGAACCGCCTCCGTTCCAATTTTGCAGTGCAGCGGAACGTAGCGGCACCTCTGCGGGTTGGGGGAACATGCTAGCCGAACGCCAGCCCGCGACTGATGTCCTCGCGCCGCCGCTTGCCGTGCTCGATCCGCCACCCGTGGCCCTCGACAATGTCAGTCTGTTCTTCGATTTCGACGGGACGCTCGTCGATCTCGCACCGACCCCCGATGCCGTGCTGGTCGATCAGCGCCTGCTCGACCGGCTCGATACGCTCGCCGAACGCTTCCCCGGACGCGTGGCGATCATCAGCGGGCGCTCGATCGCACAGCTCGATGAAATGCTCGGCCGCCACGCACAGCTGTTCGCGGTCGCGGGCAGCCACGGCGCCGAACGTCGCACCCCCGAGGGCGGCCACGTCGCCGCCGAACGCCCCGCCTCGCTGGAAGCCGCCGCGGACGCATTGCGCGCCTTCGCCGATGCCAACGGGCTCGTCTATGAAGCCAAGAGCCTCGGCGCCGGGTTGCACTACCGGATGTCGCCCGCGTTCGAACCCGACGCCGTCCGCCTCGCCGAGGATCTCGCCGCCGCCCACGGCCTCACGCTCCAGCGCGGCAAGATGATGGTCGAGCTGCGGACCCCCGGCGACAAGGGCGCGGCCTTGCGCGAATTGATCGCAGCGCCGACAATGGCAGGAAGCATGCCGTACTTCTTTGGCGACGACGTCACCGACGAAGACGGCTTCGAGGCCGCGCGTGCCCTTGGTGGCGCGGGCATTCTCATCGGCGAGCCGCGCCCGACCGCAGCCGCCTACCGCCTGAACGACGTTGCCGCGCTCCGTGATTGGATCGCCGCCATATTGGAATCATGATGACCGCACCTATCTCCGCCCTCGCCCAAAAAGCCGACATGAACCTCTGGCCGATCGGCAATTGTCAGGTCTCCGCGCTGATCGACAAGACCGGGACGTTCGTCTGGGGCTGCGTGCCGCGCGTCGACGGCGACCCGGCGTTCTGCGCCCTGCTCGGCGGCGATGCGCCCAAGACCGGGTTCTGGGCGATCGAACTCGAGGGCGGCGCGAAGACCACGCAGGCCTATATTCGCAACACGCCGATCCTGGTGACCCGGCACGAGGACGAGGCCGGCAACGCAGTCGAGGTGATCGATTTCTGCCCGCGGTTCGTGCGCGAAGGCCGCACCTATCGCCCGACCAGCTTCGTCCGGATCGTCAAGCCGGTCGCCGGCTCGCCGCGGATCCGCATCCGGATGCGCGTCGCAACGAACTGGGGGAAGCCGACCGAGCATACGCAGGGGTCGAACCACATCCGCTTCCTGATGGACGACCAGACGCTGCGGCTGACCACCGACGCGCCGGTCGGGCATATCGTCGGCGAGAACTGGTTCCGGCTCGAGCGCCAAATGCACCTGTTCCTCGGCCCCGACGAGAGCTTCGCGGGCGTGCTGCACGAGGCGGCCGAGGCGATGCTGTCGCGGACCAAGGACGAGTGGCGGCACTGGGTGCGCGGGCTGGCGACGCCGGTCGAATGGCAGGACGTGGTCATCCGCGCCGCGATCACGCTGAAGCTGTGCCAGCACGAGGAGACCGGCGCGATCGTCGCCGCGCTAACCACCTCGATCCCCGAGCATGAGGGGTCTGAGCGCAACTGGGACTATCGCTACTGCTGGATCCGCGATGCCTATTATACCGTGCAGGCGCTGAACCGGCTGGGCGCGCTCGACGTGCTGGAGGGCTATCTCGAATATCTGCGCAACATCGTCGACGCATCGAAGGGCGGCCATGTCCAGCCGCTCTACGGTGTTGGCGGCGAGGCGATCTTGATCGAGCGGATCGAGAGCGACCTGCCCGGCTATCGCGGGATGGGTCCGGTGCGTGTCGGCAACCAGGCGTACGAGCAGATCCAGCACGACGCGTACGGCCAGATCATCCTGTCGGACGTCCAGGCGTTCTTCGACAAGCGGCTGTTCCGGATGTCGAGCGAAGAGGATTTCAAGAGCCTCGAACTGGTCGGCGACCGCGCGTGGGAGACGTACGACAAGCCCGACGCAGGGCTGTGGGAGCTGCGCACCAAGGCGCATGTCCATACGTATTCCGCGGCGATGTGCTGGGCGGCGTGCGATCGGCTGGCCAATGCGGCAGGAGTTCTCGGGCTCGAGGATCGCCGGACGTTCTGGGAAGAGCGTGCGAACACGATCCGCAACGTGATCGAGCAGTCGGCATGGCGCGAGGATACGCAGCGTATCTCGGCGACATTCGGCGGCGACGATCTCGATGCGAGCCTGATCCAGCTGCTCGACCTGCGCTTCTTCGCGCCCGACGATCCGCGCTTCCAGTCTACGCTCAAGGCGGTCGAGGAAGGCCTGCGGCGTGGGAGCCACATGCTTCGGTACGCGACCGAGGATGATTTCGGCCTGCCGCACACCGCGTTCAATGTCTGTACCTTCTGGCTGATCGAGGCGCTGCATGCGACCGGCCGGACCGCAGATGCGCGCGAGCTGTTCGACGAGATGGTCGCGCGGCGTACCCCTGCGGGCCTGCTGTCCGAGGATATCGATCCGAACACCGGCGAGCTGTGGGGCAATTACCCGCAGACCTATTCGCTGGTCGGGCTGATCAACTGCGCGGTCCTGCTTAGCAAGCCGTGGAGTGCCGTCCGATGAGCCGCCTCGTCGTCATCTCGAACCGCGTCCAGTCGGTCGATGCGCCTTCGGGCAACCAGGGCGGCCTCGCCGTCGCGCTGCTTGCCGCACTTCGCGAAAAGGGCGGGGTGTGGTTCGGCTGGTCGGGCGAGACCACCGAGACCTTCACCGGGCACATCAATTTCCAGCAGGGCAAGGGCGTCACCACCGCGACGATCGACCTCGAAGAGCAGGATTTCGACGAATATTACAACGGCTATGCAAACCGCACCTTGTGGCCGCTGTTCCATTACCGGATCGACCTGACCGAGTTCGAGCGCGATTTCTCCAGCGGCTATGCTCGCGTGAACAAGCGGTTCGCGGAGACGGTGCTGCCGTTGATCGAGCCCGACGATCTGGTGTGGGTGCATGATTACCACCATGTCCCGCTCGGCCGCGAGCTGCGCAAGCTGGGCGTCGAGAACAAGATCGGGTTCTTCCTCCACATTCCGTGGCCGCCGATGGCGATGCTGCTGTCGCTGCCGAGCCACCGCGCGCTGGTCGAATCGATGTTCGCGTACGACGTGGTTGGGTTCCAGACGCAGGACTGGCTCGACAGCTTCCTGCATTATGTTACGAGCCAGCTCGACGGCGTAGTCGGCGAGGATGGCTGGGTGACGGTCGGCGATCGTACGATCAAGGCGATCACGACGCCGATCGGGATCGAGACGGCGGACTTCGAGAAGTCGGCGAACAGCGACGCGGCGCGGCATTCGAAGGAACGGATGTATATGTCCGCGACCGGCCGTAGCCTGATCGTCGGGGTCGACCGGCTCGATTATTCGAAGGGTCTGGCCGAGCGGTTCGCGGGCTACGAGCGCTTCCTCGGCTCGCACCCGGATCGGCGCGGGCTGGTCTACATGCTCCAGATCGCGCCGCCCTCGCGCGAGAAGGTCGATACGTACCAGGAAATCCGCGCCAACCTCGATTCGATGTCGGGGCGGATCAACGGCGAATATTCGGACATCGACTGGACGCCGATCCGGTACGTCAACCAGGGCTTCCCGCGCGACGTGTTGGCGGGGATTTATCGCGCGGCTCGCGTCGGGTTAGTGACTCCACTGCGAGATGGGATGAACCTAGTCGCGAAGGAATATGTCGCGGCGCAGGATCCCGAGGATCCGGGAGTGCTGGTGCTGTCGCATTTCGCAGGCGCAGCGACGCAGTTGAAGGACGCGGTGCTGGTCAATCCGTACAGCCCCGAGGAAATGTCCGACGCGATCGACCGGGCGCTGAAGATGCCGCTGGCGGAACGGAAGGCGCGCTGGGAGAAGCTGATCGACAACGTCCGGAAAGAGGACGTGATGTGGTGGTGCGAGCTGTTCATCACCGCGCTCGAGGCGGTGCCGGAGCACGTCGAGGCCTGACGTCTTGCCCCCCTCCCTGACTTCTCGCCCCCCTCCCTGAAAGGGAGGGGTTGGGGGTGGGTCGGCCTGGAACTGCCGGCTCGCTCGCCAAGCAGCCGACCCACCCCCGGCCCCTCCCTTCCAGGGAGGGGGAAGCTAGACCCGACCCGCCGGGTCCGCCGCCATTAGCAGGCGGTTCCTTGGAATCGCTTCGGGCATTTCCTCGCGGATATACTTCAGCAGCGCCTCACGGACATCACAGCGCAGGTCGAACGCGATCGCCGCATCCTTGGCGGTCATCAGCCCACGCAATTCGATGCAGTCCGTCTTCACGTCCGTCACCTGAAGGTTGTAGAACCTTTTGTCCCAGCGCGGGTTGGACGTGACGATCTCTCCCAGCTTCTCGCGCAGCCGCGGCACGTCGGCGGACGGATCGAGATACCAGAACACCGATCCCATCAGCTGGCTGGTCTCGCGCGTCCAGTTCTGGAAGCTCTGCTCGAGAAACTTCGAGACCGGCACGACGAGGCGGCGTTCGTCCCAGATCTTGATGACCACGAAGGTCAGGTTGATCTGCTCGACGCGGCCCCATTCGCCGTCGACGATCAGCACGTCGTCGATCCGGATCGGCTCGGTGAAGGCCATCTGCACGCCAGCGATCAGGTTCTTCAGCGCAGGCTGCGCAGCGGCACCGACGACCAGGCCCGCGATACCCGCCGATGCCATCAGCGTGACGCCGATCGAGCGGATGCCGGGGACGCTCAGCAGCATCAGGCAGACGCTGATGAAGATGATGAAGAACGTGCCGATGCGTCCCAGGATCGCCGCGCGCGTGCGCTTGCGGCGGGCGCGGAGATTGTCCTCGACCGAGATGTCGGCGCGGATCTCGATCACGTCCTGGAACGCACGGAGAGCCGCGACCGCGAGCCAGCCGAGCAAGGCGGGGACGAGGAAGCCAAGCAGTTGCTTCCACAGATCCTCGATGTCGTTGTCCATCGGCAGGATTCGCGCGACAAACGCGACCGACACCGACACGAATACCGCGCGCAGCGGGCGGCGGACGCGGGCGAGGACGAGGCCGTCGGTCTTGGCGGTCGAGCGGCGCTGGGCATGGCCGGCGATCCGCATCGTCAGCCAATGCGCGACCAGCGCGACGAGGACGGCCGCCGAGACGACGGCGACACTCTCCAGCCAGACCCATTCGGGGGGTATGTGGAGCGATCTGAACATGCGCATTCAGGCGCAACGATCGGGTGGATCGGGATGTTCCGCTGCAGTGCAGCATTTTGATCGTCGAACCGAGGATTGAACCTCGGAAGGCCACCACTCCGGCGACAGCTACTACCCTTACCGAAGCCACCCGGCGGAGGCCGGGGCCCAGTTGGAAAGGTGGCAATAACGGCGGACCGTC
>JAJNQF010000353.1 GCA_021154945.1 Sphingomonas sp. | reverse complement strand
ACCAGACGACGATCGTCCAGACGCGGGCGCGCGCGTGGATCGACCTCAACCGTAGCGAGGACGAACGCGATCCGCTGCTCGACGAGGGCGCCGCATCGGTGGCACCGGCACAGCAGTCCGCCAAGCTGCGCAGCGGGCTGGGGCTGGTGCCACGGCGCGTGTCGGGCGCGGGCGATCTCTGGGCGCGGCGGTTCACCGATGCCGACGTCACCGCCCGCATTGCGCAGGATCATCGTCCCTATCATGCGGCGATCTCCAGTGCGCTTCAGGCGGCAAAGACGCAGTTCGGCGTGGCGGTGCTGCTCGACCTGCACTCGATGCCGCCACTAGGCCCCGGCGGCACGCGGATCGTGCTGGGCGATCGATTCGGTCACGCTGCGGCGGCGCGGTTCGTGACGCGGGTCGAGACCGAATGCACCGCGCGGGGCTTCTCGACCGCGATCAACACCCCCTATGCCGGCGGGCACATCCTCGAACGGCACGCCCGTCCGGGTGCGAACATCCATGCGGTCCAGCTCGAACTCGACCGCACACTCTATCTCGATCGCAAACTCCACGCACCGGGCGCCGGCTTTGCCCGCGTCGTCGATCTGGTACGCGCCATCCTGGTCGCGCTCACCGACGAGGCGCTGTCGCCCCCGCTAGCACAGGCCGCGGAATAGGCGCTACGCGACGAGCGCGTCGAGCAGTTCCTCGATCCGGTTGGCCCGTTCGATCGGATCCGCGATGCTTTCACCGGCGATCCAGCGACCGTTCTTCTCGACCAAGTCGCCCACGGGTTTTGCAGTCCGCCGGTCATAGGGCGTGAGCGCAATCGCGGCAGGCCCGGCATCGATCCGCCGAATATCCGCAGCCCTTGCCAAGGTTCGAATCCGCGCGACCTGGAGAAGACGCCGCGCCTGATCGGGCATTGCGCCGAAACGATCGTCGAGTTCAGCCTCGAACTGATCGAGCGCGGCGACACCGTCAAGTCGCGCAAGCCGGGCGTACAAAGCCAGTCGTACCTCGGTCTCTGGGATCCACTCCTCGGGCAGGCATCCGCCGAGTTCCAGATGCAGTTCCGGGATCCAGTCGTCGACCAGCGTATCCCCCTCCCGTTCGAGCCGTGCCTTGCGCAATGCCCGGCCAAACAGATGCTGGTACAGATCGATGCCGATCAGCTTCATGTGGCCGGCCTGCGCCTCGCCGACCAGATCGCCCGCACCGCGCAGATCGAGGTCGCGCGCACTGATCGCAAAGCCCGCGCCGAGCCGATCGAACGCCTGCAAGGTCCGCAGGCGCTTCAACGTAGCCTCGCCGATCGTCGCATCGCCATCGGTCAGCAGCATCACCTGCCCGCGCCGCCCGCTGCGCCCCACCCGTCCGCGCAACTGGTGAAGCTGCGACAGGCCGAAACGGTCGGCATGGTGGACGATCATCGTGTTGGCGCGCGGCACGTCGAGCCCCGCCTCGATGATGTTGGTCGCGAGCAGGATGTCGCCGTCGCCCGCCGCGAACGAGACCATCGCCTCGTCGATCTCCGCTGCGGGCATCTTGCCATGCGCCTGGACGAGGCCGAGTTCCGGAACGAGCTTGGCAAGCCGAGCGCAGAGTGGCGCTAGGTCGTCGATTCGCGGCACGACCACGAAGCTCTGGCCGCCACGGGCACGTTCGCGGCGCAGCGCGGCACGGACGGCGGCGTCATCGAAATGCGCCACCGCGGTCCGGATCGGCTGGCGGCGCGCAGGCGGAGTCGCGATCACCGACAGTCCCTGCAAACCGATCATCGCCGATTGCAACGTTCGCGGGATTGGTGTCGCGCTGAGTGTAAGGACGTGGCCCACGCCAAGCGCATGCAGCTTCGTCTTGTCGGCCGCACCGAAGCGCTGCTCCTCGTCGATCACCACCAGCGCCAAATCCTTGTAGGCGACGCCCTTGCCGGCGATCGCCCCGGTGCCGATCACGACCTGGATCGATCCGTCGGCAAGCCCGGCCTTGACCCGCGCCTTCTCGGCCGTGCTCGACAGACGCGACAGCCCGGCAACGACGATACCGCTGCCCTCGAACCGGCGCGTGAAAGTCTCGATATGCTGGCGGACGAGGACCGTCGTCGGCGCAGCGATCGCGACCTGGCGTCCCGCCAGCGCCGCTGCGGCGGCGGCACGCAGCGCAACCTCGGTCTTGCCATAGCCGACATCGCCGATCACCAGCCGATCCATCGGCTTGCCGCTCGCCAGATCGGCAAGCGTGGTAGTGATCGCGCGGGCCTGATCGGGCGTCTCGGTGAAGGCGAACCCGGCAGCGAAACGCTCATACGCCGCCCGGTCCGGTACGATCGGATCGGTCGTCAGCGCCCCGCGCTCGGCAGCGATCGCGGCGAGATCGCGCGCGCTCTCGGCTATCGCCGAATCGATCGCGCCGCGCCGCTTCTGCCACGACGATCCGTCCAGCGCGTCGAGCGTCACGGCGTCCACCTCGGCCCCGTAACGCCAGATCCGGTCGGCCTCGGCGACCGGCACCAGACGACGCCCGCCCTTGGCATATTCCAGGACAATCGCATCGCCGTCCGTTCCCGGCAGCATTTCCAGCCCACGAACGACACCGATGCCGAACTCCTCATGGACGATCACGTCGCCGCACCGCAGTTCA
The DNA here is from genome assembly GCA_021154945.1 of Sphingomonas sp. Classification (GTDB taxonomy): domain Bacteria; phylum Pseudomonadota; class Alphaproteobacteria; order Sphingomonadales; family Sphingomonadaceae; genus Sphingomonas. The sequence goes on along the minus strand of JAJNQF010000353.1, from coordinate 2,231 downwards.
CTCGCCAGCGCAGCGATCGCTCCCGCGCCGCTGCCCGCGATCTCGTCTGCGCGCGCACGCCCACCGAGCAGGTCCGCGCCCGCGACCACGGTCATGCCGCCGACGACGAACCCCCGGTCGATCGGGGCGGCTAGCATCATCGCGCTGCCGGGCTTTGCCGCATGCGCGTCGGACCAGCGCTCGACCTGCACGAAGGCGATCTTCGCCGCGCGTTCGAGCCTGGGTTGCAGGAACCGGAGATCGCGCGGCGAGCCGACGATCAACAGCCGCCCATCGGCCAGACTATCCTTTGCGAACCGGGCGAATGCGCGCGCCGGATCGCGCCGCTCGACGAAACGCGGCGGTTGCGCATCGCTGCCTTCGATCGCCAGCACATCGCGCTCGGCCGCCGCAGCCTGCCACGTCTTGTCGTCGACCAGATCGGCGGCAGCCTTGCGGCGCGGCAGGCCATCTGCGGCGATCGCCAGAAAGCGAGTCCGGCGGCGCTCGGCGCCTTGGTCGAACGCGATCGCGGAATCCGGCAGATGCGCGAGAACGGAGACGCCATCCTCGACCGACGGCTCGGTCGCCCTACCGATCTCGACGCGATCGATATCGCCCTCGCCAAGCTGCGACACCGGGTCGTAGTTGCGAAGCCCGGTGATGACGCCGTCGGCGAACTCGATCCGCACGGGATGCTCGCGGTCCGCCGGAAAGACGTCGATCACACCGCCGCGCAACGCGATCTCGCCCGGCTCGTCAACCCGGTCGTCGACGATATACCCGATCTCCGCCGCGATTTCGGCAAAGGCATCGACGTCGATCCCGTCGCCGACCGCAAGCCGAGGCGGCGCCGCATCGAACATTGCCGGCGCCGGATACCGAACCGCAGTCGCCTCCGCCGTCGTTACGAGCAGGATAGGATGCGCCTTGGCTTCCGTCGCCGCACGCAACTGGCGCAGGGCTGCAACCCGACGGCCGACATTGGCGGGCGATGCAGGCGCGTCGTCCCCCGGCAACGCGTCGCTCGACGGCAGGTGCACCACCAGCGCGTCCGGCGCGAACGCCGCCGCGATTCCGGCAATCTCCGTCGCGCGCTGATCGTCGGCGGCAACGCAGATCACGTCGCCCTTTTCCAGCCCTTCGACGACCGCGACCGCTATCGGTCCCGCGGCAAGAGGGATGACACGCTCGTTGACGACCTGCTGACTGACCTGAAGCACCGATACGCATCCTTCTTTAGGCGCTCAACGTGAGCCCCGAGATGCACGTTCCGGTGATCCTATCCTGGATCAGGATGTTCGTTCGATTGCGGGGATGAACGGCACAGTCCGAAAAGGCTACGCCGCCGGGCGCTACTCTTCGCCGATCAGCGTCAGCACATCGCCGATGATCCGCCTCATCGCGACCCGCGCGGCGCCCGGATCGCGCGCGATGATCGCATCGGCCACCGCCGCATGATCGGCGATGTTGGCAGACCGTCCCTTGATCCGGTTGGTGAACCGGATCGAGGTGCGTAGCGCGGTCGATACCACCGACTGGAATTGCGCGTAGAAGGGATTCTTCGACGCCCGCAGGATCGCCATGTGGAACGCGATATCCGCCTCGAGCGGATCGGTCAGCCCCGCCTCGCCCGCCTCCATCTGCTCCAGCCCGGCACGGATCGTCAGGAAATCGGCGGCGTCGCCGAACCGTGCCGCCAACGCCGCCGCCTCCGGTTCGATCGCGACCCGCAACTGGTTGAAATGCCGAAGCAGATCGACCGAGAATTTCCGCTCCAGCGTCCAGCGCAAGACGTCGGTATCGAACAGGTTCCACGCACTTGCCGGCTGCACGATGGTGCCCTGTCGCGGGCGCGCGCTGACCAAGCCCTTTGCCGTCAGCATCTTGACCGCTTCGCGCGTCACCGACCGGCTCACCCCGTGCGTCTTGGCGATCTCCGCCTCGGTCGGGAACGGACGATGTTCGTACCGCCCCGTGACGATCGCACGGCCGAGCGTATCGAGCATCCCATGCGTAAGGTTACGCCCCAACGCGGTTACCGTCGGACCACTCTCGCCTTCTGTCATATCGATCGCCATCGGCAAGGTTCTGACGCAAGCGTGCGATACTGTCACCCGTCAAAAGGTCTAAAATACGTGTTGCGCGATCGTGCATGACAAACATTCCGTAATTGTCATATAAACCGGGCAGTTCGATCGTCGCCACCGCGCGCGAGCGATCCTATTGCGGCACAGGCGACGAGCCCGAGG
>JAJNQF010000337.1 GCA_021154945.1 Sphingomonas sp. | reverse complement strand
GCTCGCGCACGAAAACCCCGAACCCGACAAAGATCAGCACCAATGGCGCGAGAATTTGGAGCACAAACGCCGGAGTCAGCGCGCCAAAGCGTGCCAGCAGCGAGGATTGGCGGACATCGCCGAAATTGGCGCTGTTCTGGCGATGCCCCTCGAGGAACATACTGTTGCCCGTGAACGCATCCACGCCAGGATCGAACGCGGCGAGCGGCCCCAGCGGGCGGAAGATGAACGTGCCGTAATGGACGACACGGTGAGGGTGCCGGTCGGGCTGCGCCTTGAACGCCGTCTCTGCCGCCTCGGCCTGACGCGCGCGCAGCTCGGCGATCCCGCGCTGGTGCGCCCAGGAACTGGCGACCGCGACCAATGTCAGCAGCACGACCAGGACGAAGGCGATGATGGCAACGCGGTTGCGCGTCATCAGGCGGATTTCGTCGCGCGCGATCAGTCCGACCGCGCTCATGCCGCCAACCGATCGCCGCCGAGCTGGAAACGGGCGTGCAGCGCGCGAACGTCGAACCGCTCGGGGCCGTCCGCCCGCACTTCGTGCGCGACGCGTCCCGCTTCCAGAAAGGCGATGCGGTCGGCGATGTCCGCGGCGGAGAGAAGGTCGTGCGTCACCATCAATATGGCGGTGCCCCGTTCCCGCACCTGCAAGAGCAGCTGGGAGAAGTCGGCGGTCGCGCGCGGATCGAGCCCCGATGTCGGCTCGTCCAGCAGCAGTACCGGCACCCGTCGCAGCAGCGCGACGGCGATCGCGACCTTCTGCCGCATCCCCTTGGAGAAGCCCCCGAGCCGCTGGTGCCACGCCTGATCCTGCAAACCGGCCGCAGCAAGCGCCGCGGTGATGGCATCATGCCCCTGGCGCTCGCCGGAAAGCGCGAGCAGATAATCGGCGTTCTCGACCGCCGTCAGATGCTCGTACAGCGCGACATTCTCCGGCAGATACGCAATCCGCCGTCGCACCGCGTCGGGATCGGTCGCCGGATCCATCCCACAAACCTCGACCCTCCCCGATCGCGCCCGCGTGAATCCGAGCAATGTCGACAGGGTCGTCGACTTGCCGGCGCCATTGCCACCCAGCAACGCGGTAATGCTGCCCGCCGGTACGCGCAGCGACAGTCCGTTGAGGACGTCATGCGTATCGTACGCGAACGTCAGATCGTCGATCAGGATCGGTTCGGTCATCGGGCCTGTCAAATCCTCGGCAATGAACATGGACGCTCAATGCCCGGTCGAGGCCTGTGTAACAAGATATCATTGACGATGTTACATCATAACCTTCATAGGCGGGCCAGTTCGGAGCGTCGCCGCGCTCCCGATCCGCATTGCCGAAGGGGATATTGTCTTGCGTCTGTCCATGCGTGCCGCCTCGATGGCCGGTGCCATTCCGCTTGCCATGGCCTTGTCTTACGCACCTGCCGTTGCGCAGTCGGACGAGGAAGGCCGGTCCGAACGCGGCCGGTCCGAACGCGGCCGAACCGAAAATGAGCGCGAGGAAATCACGGTGACCGGGGTTCGGCAGCCGTATCGCGGCAACTTCGCACTACGCGAGATCCCGCAGGCGATCACGACGATCGACGACACGGTGATCGCCGAAAATGCCATCACGCGCCTGACCGACGCGCTCGACCTGAACGCATCGGTGGTGCGGCAGAACACGCTGGGCGGGCTGTGGGACAGCTTTGCGGTGCGCGGCTTTGCCGGCGACGAGAATCTGCCGAGCGGCTATCTGGTCAACGGGTTCAACGCCGGACGCGGGTTCAGCGGGCAGCGCGACGTGGCGGGGATCGAGCGTGTCGAGGTGCTGAAGGGACCGGCGGCCGCGGTGCTGGGCCGCGGCGAACCCGGTGGCTCGATCAACCTGGTGACCAAGCAGGCGGAGCTCGGCCGGACGTTCGGCACCGCCTCGCTGCAATATCGCAGCTTCGACACCGTCCGTGCCGAGGGCGATGCGAACCTGGCGCTGACCGACACGCTGTCGGCGCGGCTGATCGGCTATGCCGAGAGCGGCGACACGTTCCGCGACACGGTGGCGCAGAAACGCTGGGGCTTCCTCCCGTCGATCGGCCTGAAGCTGGGCGATGCCACGCGCGTCACGTATGATTTCGAATGGACGCGCGTCGAGGTGCCATTCGACCGCGGCATCGTTGTGCTGAACAACGATTTCGACACGGTGCCGCGCTCGCGGTTCCTGGGCGAACCGAGCGACGGCGACACCGTCGCGCGCGCCACCGGCCACCAGTTGCGTCTCCAGCACGACTTCAGCGACAGGTGGTCGCTGTCGGTGGGCGCCAGCCACCGCGACACGCGGCTGACGGGCGCATCGTCGGACGCCGAGACCCTGCGCTCGCGCCAGAAGCTCTATATCGACGGTCGATCGCTGTCGCGGCAGCGGCGCACCCGCCAATACACCTCCGAGCACAGCGTGCTGCGCGCCGAACTGGCCGGCGAGTTCGCCACGGGGGCGCTGCGTCACCGCGTCCTGATGGGCGGGGATTTCGACTATTTCGATACCGACCAGCTGTTCACGCGCTATCGCGGGCCGGTGGTGAGCGCGACCACGACCGATCAGGCGGGCTATGTGCTTGATCTCCAGACCCCGGTTTATGGCCGCTATCCGGTGCCCGCCACCGCGCCGATCACCAATCGGCTCGACGTACAGCGAACGATGGGCGCCTATGTCCAGGATCAGATCAACCTGACCGATCGGTTGCAGGTGCGTGTCGGCGGTCGCTACGACGACTTTCTGCTCCGCGTCGACAATCGGCTGACAAACGTGCTGGGTCGGCGCAAGCGCAGCCGATTCAGTCCGCAGGCCGGGATCGTCTATGAACTCAGCACGCCGCTCTCGCTCTATGCCGCGTATGGCGAGGGCTACCGCGCCAATATCGGTGCCGACGCTAACGGCAACGTGTTCGAGCCCGAAACCAGCAAGTCGATCGAGGCCGGGGTGAAGCTGACCGCGCTGGGTGGCCGGCTGACAGGCACGCTGGCGGCCTATCAGCTCGAGAAATCGAACGTGCTGGCCACCGACACCGCAAACCCCGGTTTCTCGATCGCGATCGGCAAGGCGCGCAGCCGCGGGATCGAGGCCGATCTCAACGGCCGTCTGCCCGGCGGGATCGAACTGCTGCTGAGCTATGCCTATACCGATGCCGAGGCGCGGTCGCGTGTGCTCGACCCGAACTTCTCGTTCCAGATCGAGCCGGGCGACCCGCTGATCAACATCCCGAAGCACAATCTCAACCTGCAGGCGGCCAAGCGCTTCAAGGCGGGGTCGCGCGACATGCTGGTGGGTGCCGGTGTCCAGCATGTCGGTGCGCGCAACGGCGAGACCGGGACCGACTTCACGCTGCCCTCGCACACGCTGTTCCGCGTGTTCGGTCAGGCCGACCTGATCGACGGGGTGCAGCTGTTCGGCTCGATCGCCAACCTGTTCGACGACCAATGGTACGCGAACAGCTATTCGCCCGTCTGGGTGCAGCCGGGGACCCCGCGCACCGCCACGATCGGCCTGCGCGCCAGCTTCTGAGTAATGATCCCCATGCGTCTTATCGCCCTCGCTATCATCGCCCTGTCCGCCGCGTCCTCGGCGCAAACGCCGACACCGCTACCGGGGCTGCCGGCCGCGATCCTGCCGCCGGTGCAGTCCTGGTCGGGCGCTAGCGAGCGTCTTATCGTTGCGGCGAACGATCCGTGGATCACCCCGGCCGAACGCGCGGGCTTCGCGACGACGCCGCGCTATGCGGAGACGCGCGCTTGGCTGGAACGGCTCGCCGCCGCGTCGCCGCTGATCCGGGTCGAGACGTTCGGCCGTACCGCGCAGGGGCGCGACATGCTCATGGTCCGCGCCAGCAAGGGTGGCGCGGGGAAACCCGTCGTCCTGATCCAGGCGGGCATCCACTCCGGCGAGATCGACGGCAAGGACGCAGGGCTGATGCTGCTCCGCGACATCGCGCTCAGGGGCAAGGACAGCCTGCTCGATTCGGTCGATCTGGTGTTCGTGCCGATCTACAATATCGACGGGCACGAGGCGTCGAGCCGCTGGAACTTCCCGGCGCTGCGCGGACCGTCGGAAAAGGGCTATGTCGCCACCGCGCGCGGCATCAACCTGAACCGCGATTACGCCAAGGCCGACGCACCGGAGACGCGCGCGATGATCGCGTTGCTGCGGCGGCTCGATCCGATCCTCTATGTCGATTGCCATGTCAGTGACGGCTTCGATATGCAGTATGACATCACCTTCACCTATGCCGGCTGGGGGCGCTACGCCTATCACCGCGCCACGGCCGACTGGCTGACGAAGCGGTTCGGCCCGACGGTGACGACGGCACTCGAGCGCGCCGGGCATATACCGACGCTCTACCCGAGCCCGATCGACACGCGCGATCCCGCCAAGGGCATCCGCCAGGCGCCCGAGGGCCCGCGCTATTCAACCGGCTATGGCGATTTCATCGGCGTGCCGACCGTGCTGGTCGAGAACCACATGCTCAAACCCTATCGGCAGCGCGTGCTTGGCACCTATGTCCTGCTCGAAGCGGCGCTGAAACTGGCCGCAACCGACCGGGACCGGATCGTCGCGGCGAAAGCAACCGACCGTGCGAGCCGACCGGCCACGATGCTCGCGCGCTGGAAGCCCGCCGCGACGCCGATCGGCTGGATCGAGCGGTTCAAGGGCATCGGCTTCGAAACCTATCGCTCCCCGGCGAGCGGACGGATGGAACAGCGCTGGACGGGCAAGTCGATCACATTCCGCATGCCGATCATCGGCCAGGACCCGGTCGAAACGGTGACTCTGCCGACCGCCTGGTGGGTCCCGGCGGAGCAGACCGAGATACTCGATCGCCTCCGCCTCCACGGCATACGGTTCGATCGGATCACGGACCCGCGGACGCTGACGCTCGACCGCGTCCACCTGCGCGATGCGGTGGTGCAGCGCGCGCATGACGGACGGCTGCCGCTCAAGGCATCGTTCGAGCACGTCCCCGCGACCGAGACGCTCCCCGCCGGTACGGTCCGCGTCCCGTCCGACCAGCCGCTCGGCCTGCTCGCTGCCGCGTTGCTGGAGCCGGAAGCCCCGGACTCCCTGCTAGCCTGGGGCTTTTTTCCGGAGATGCTCTCGTCTCCACCGGGCGCGGAAGACTTCGTCCGCGCGCCACTAGCCGAGGCGCTGCTGGCGTCGGACGAGACCGTCAGAACCGCGTTCACGGCGAAACTGGCGGATGACCCTGCGTTCGCCAGAGACCCGGAAGCACGGCTCGATTGGCTTATGGAGCGCCTTCCCGATCACAAAACCGGGCATCTGACGTACCCGATCCTGCGGGAACGTTGAGGGGTTTGTCGAACGAGCGATTGGTCAACGGCGAGCACGAATAGCTGAAGCCCCAGTCACCAATGCAATCGACAATATGTGTTTGTCGCCTCGAGACGATCCAGTTGCGGGCTGCCCACCATAGGTTCCAGCCGACCGTATCGAAAACAGGGGCGGCTCATCATAGCGCCGCGCACACGACCGCAGATAGGGTACAACAATTCAGCAAACGGAGTGCGCGAGTAAAGTCGTCGCATTGAGCATCTCACCGGTTTAACCGTGCGGCTCGTCGAGACTAGCGGCCTGATACAAACGCTTACATCATCTTACCCCGCATACATGTTTGGCGGGAGCCGCGTCGGCTACCGGACCGGACCACCATGAGGTTCGGTCGATATGCTAGCTTTTGAAATCGCCGCCGTCATGGCGGCCGCTGCCCAGCGGCACGCCGCCGAGGCGCTCGATCCGGCCACGCGATCGAGCCAATGCCGCCTTGCCGCCTTTCGCAAGGCGAGCATGGCCGGCAGCGCCGATCCGATCGCGCGTTGCAAGCGCCTCCATCGCAACCACTGAAACGGCATCATCATGCTATTTATGACGACGCGCCGCGCGCTACCGCTGCTGCTGACTTTTTCGCTCGCCGCCTGTGGCGGTGCGGAAAAAGGCGGTCCCCCTCGACAGGGGCCGGTCGAGGTCGGCGTCGTGACGTTGACCGCGCAGCCCGTGACCACCACGACCGAGCTGACCGGCCGCATCACCGCGACCGCGGTGGCAGATGTCCGGCCCCAGGTCGACGGGATCATCAAGGCCCGGTTGTTCACCGAAGGTACGACGGTCCGTGCCGGGCAGCCGCTCTACCAGATCGATCCGCGCCTCTATCGCGCGACCCGCGACCAGACCGCCGCACAGCTGGCCAGTGCGCAGGCATCGGCGGCCACCGCGCAGGCGAAGGTGGCACGCTACAATCGGCTCCAGACCGCCGATGCGGTCGCGCGGCAGGATGTCGACGACGCGGTCGCCGCCGACCGCGAGGCCGAGGCGAGCATCGCGCAATATCGCGCGAGCCTGCGGACCGCGAACGTCAATCTCGGCTTTACGCGGGTCTACGCGCCGATCTCGGGCCGGATCGGTCGGTCGGCCTTTACCGTGGGCGCGCTGGTGTCCGCCGCGCAGACCTCCGCGCTGGCGACGATCTCGCAGCTCGACCCGATCTATGTCGATATCCAGCAATCAAGCACCGCGCTGCTCGACCTGCGCGAGAGCCTTGCCAGCGGCGATGTGCTGCCGGCCAGCACGACCGTC
>JAJNQF010000326.1 GCA_021154945.1 Sphingomonas sp. | reverse complement strand
CGCTTCACCACCTATCTGACCTCGCAGGGGCTGATGCCGGGGGCGTCTGACGTCAACGGGATCGTCAAGCAGGCGCTGGGCTCGGTCGGGCGGGTGACGTCGTGGGTCGGCAGCGCGATCGGTGCGATCACGAGCATGTTCATGATCCTGATCCTCGGGCTGTTCATCGCGATGGACCCGGGCACCTATTCGCGCGGGCTCCAGTGGATGGTGCCGGTTGACCTGCGCCCCGAGTTCGCCAGGACCTTGCTCAAGATGGGGGCGACGTTACGGCGTCTGCTCGCGGGGCGTCTGCTCGGGATGGCGGTCGAGGGCGTCGCGAGCGGAATCGCGCTGGCGGTCGGTGGCGTACCGATGGCGATGTTGCTCGGCATCATCGCGGGTATCCTCGCGTTCATCCCGAACGTCGGCGCGATCGTGACCGGCGTGCTGATGGTCGCGGTCGGGTTCAGCGCGGGCGTCGATACGGGGTATTGGGCGATCGGCACGTATTTGATCGTGCAGACGATCGACGGATACGTGATCGTGCCAATGGTGGCCAAGCGGACGGTCGACCTACCGCCGGCGCTGACGCTGGGCGCGCAGATCCTGGCGAGCGCGCTGTTTGGGATCCTGGGGTTGGCGCTGGCCGATCCGATGACCGCGATGCTGAAGACGGCCTTGGAGCGGCGTTCGGCGCGGGAAGAGGAGAAGGCTGAGGCGGTTGGTGAGGCTACGGCCTGATCCAGTTTAGCGTACCCGCTTCCAACTGATGCCGGTTCAAGCCCACCCCCCGTCATCCCCGCGGACGCGGGGACCCCTACTGGCAAACCTCGGAGTATATGGGTCCCCGCTTCCGCGGGGATGACGGTAGGTGGGGGCGGAGACCGATAATGGGGCGGGGGCAAATAGGGCTAGGGCGCTAGCGCCTTACCAATTGGTCGAAGAGCGCGAGGTATCGATCGGCCGAGTCCGCGCCGGGTTGCGGTACCGGCTCCGACCGTGGCGCAGATGGCGCTAGCCATGCATCCAACGCTGCGATCAGTCCCGCCGCATCGTCTCGCGCGACGATCGTACCGCGATCCGGGCGGTCGATGATCTCCGCCACCGCCGCGCTCGAATCGGTGGAGATTATCGGCGTCCCAACCGACAGCGCCTCGCGCAGCACGCCGGGCACACCTTCATAGTCCGAGGTCAGCACGACCACCTTAGCGCGGGCCATGACCGGCAGCGGGTCGGTGCTGTGGCCGAGCAGGCGAACACGGTTCCCCAAACTGAGCGCCTGGATCTGCGCGTCGATCGCCCCCCGCTCGCTCCCTTCGCCAAGGATAACCAGCGGTATCGTCCGGTCCGCCAGCAGCGGGAGTGCGGCGATCAGCCGGTCCCAGCGCTTCTGCGGTTCGAGCCGTCCGACGCCGAGAATGAAACGATCAGGCAGGTCTGGCACCTCCCCGGGAATCACCACCGCCGGCGGGTTTGGAATGACGCTCGTCCGCCCGACCATCCGCGTCGCCCGCGCCGCCTCCTGCGCGGTCGCCGGTGTCATCGCCACAAGATGGTCGAGGAAACTGCCGTGCCGCGCCAGCCAGACCTGGTGCGCAGCGTGCATCAGCCGGCCATGATCCGCTCGGGCAGGCGCGTTGGACATCTTGGCGACGATCGGCGGACAGGCCTTGCCGAGCCGCAGCCGGGTCCAGGCCGCAATCCCGGTATAGAAATTGCCTGGGCAGAAGATGATGTCCGGCGACAGGCGCCGCACCACCCCCGGCAATGCCAGCAACCGCGACGGCGTGATGATCTCCAGCCCCTCCGGCAGTTCCGCCGCCAGCGGTCCGGAGACATCCTCGATCGCCAGTGTCACCCGCCGCCCCGCCGCCAGCCAACCGCGCGCGAGGCGCAGTTGCGCGCGCTCGACTCCGCCGCCGCGCAGGTCCTCGGCATAGGTCAGGATGTGCCGCGCGGTCGGTGGTCCGCTCAGGAGTGACATATGGGGGTCATCATGATGCGCGATGGGTAAAGCGGAGATCGCGATCGAATGAAACCGACTTTACGTGCATGCGCGCCGACGGGCGGCTATTGGACCGCGCCACCTCGAATGAGCGTTGGGCGACGGAATGGCTTGAGGACAATGGTTTGAGGACCGGCGATTGAACTTCCGTGCGAAAACTGCCGATCGCGACGGCTATGCGGATATCGCACGCGCGGGGCTCGAACCGCTGAAGACGATCGGCAGCCGCTGGCCGGCGATCATCGGTGCGGTGCTGACGCTGGCGATGATCGTCGGGCTGGGGCGCGAACTGCTCGGGCATGGCCTCGCCGGACTTACGCGCTCGGTGCCGCAGGACCCGCGCTTCTATCTGTGCTTCGGCCTGCTCTACATGTCGCCGCCGACCGGGGACTACGTGATTTTTCGCCGCCTGTGGGGCATCCCGCTCGGCGGCCTTGTCGCGCTGATCAAGAAGCGGATCGCGAACGAAGTGGTGTTCGGCTATTCGGGCGACGCCTATTTCTACGCTTGGGCGCGGGCCAAGGCGCGGATGGTGGCGTCGCCGTTCGGCGCGGTGAAGGACGTCACAATCTTGTCGGCGATCGCGGGCAATGCGGTCACGCTGCTGCTGGTGGCGATCGCGCTGCCGCTCGGCCGGCATCTGCTGACGCACGATCAGTTCCGCACCGTGCTGGCATCGGCCGGCGTGACGCTGGCGATCTCGCTGCCGTTCCTGATCTTCTCGCGCCGCGTATTCTCCCTGCCGCGCGCGAAATTGTGGTGGGTGTTCGGGATCCATTGCATCCGGTTGCTGTGCGGATCGGTGCTGATCGCGTTCGCCTGGCATTTCGCGTTGCCGGGCGTGCCGGTCGGGATGTGGCTGTTCCTCGCCGCCGGTCGCCTGCTGGTGTCCCGCCTGCCGCTGGTGCCGAACAAGGACCTGCTGTTCGCCAACGCCGCGATCCTGTTGATCGGGCAGGATCAGGCCTTGTCGGAACTGATCGCGTTCACCGCCGCTCTCACGCTGCTGGTGCATGTCGCGCTGATCGTGGCGTTCGGCGCGCATGCCGTTGCCGATAGGAGTCGCGCATGATTCGATACGCGATCGCCGGAACAGTGTTGCTGGCAAGCCCGGCGGGCGCGCAGCTGCTTGGCAGCGATGCGGCCGCCTGTCGGCCCGGAGGGGGCCCCGCGATCGCCGTCGAGATCACCGGGCTGAAGGATCGTACCGGCGAACTAAAGCTCGAACTCTATCCCGGCGACGAGGCGGGTTTCCTCAAGGACGATCACGTCCTGATCGCAGCGGGGAAGACGTTTCGCCGCGTGGTCGTGCCGACGCCCGCGACCGGACCGACGACGATGTGCATCCGGGTGCCGCAGCCGGGCCGCTATGCGCTGTTGCTGACGCATAATCGCGATGGGAAGAACAAGTTCAGTTTCTGGACCGATGGTGCCGGTTTCGCGAGCAACCGGAAGCTCGGGCGGTCGCGCCCCAAGGTCGAGCAGGCGCTGGTCGAAGTCGGGGCTGGCGTGACGACCGTGCGGATCACCGCGCAATATCTCCGCGGACTCGGCGGCTTCGGGCCGATCGGCTGATGATGGCCCCGCTATGAGAATCGTCGACGTCAACGAGTTCTACTCGCCGACTGGCGGCGGCGTGCGGACCTATGTCGACCGCAAGATGGGCATCATGGCGGACATGGGCCACGAACTGATCGTCGTCGCGCCCGGCAGGGAAGACCGCGTCGAGGAACGGCCGGGCGGCGGGCGGATCATCTACCTCAAGTCGCCGGGCATGCCGTTCGATCGTAACTACGGGCTGTTCTGGGACGAGCGCGCGATCCACCGCGTGCTCGACGAACTCGATCCGGACGTGGTCGAGTGCTGCTCGCCGTGGCGGCCGGCGTGGTTCGTCGGCGACTGGCAGGGCCGCGCGGTGAAGTCCTTCTTCATGCACAACGACAATATCGCGGCCTACGCACAGCGCTGGTTCGCGGGCGTCGCCAGCCACGACCAGATCGAGCGCGGGTTCGCCTGGTACAGCCGGTACATGAACCGCTTTCTCGCGAAATACGACGTCGTCGTCACCAACGGCCCGGCGCTGGAAAAGCGATTGCGCGCGCGCGGGGTACGGATCGATGCGGCGATGCCGCTGGGGATCGAGCGCGGACATTTCTCGCCGGACCTGCGCGATACGCGGCTGCGTGCGGCGTTGCTGCGGCAGTGCGGCTTGCCCGAAAACGGCATGCTGCTGCTCGGGCTCGGGCGCCATCACGGCGAGAAGCGCTGGCCCTTGGTGGTCGATGCGGTGGCGCGGGCGGGGGCGACTCTGCCGGTCGGGCTGATCCTGATCGGCGCGGGCGCGCAGACCAAGGCGATCCAGCGGCGGATCGGCGGCTCGCCGCATATCCGGATGTTCGCGCCGGTCTATGACCGTGAGCGGCTGGCGCGGATCATGGCCAGTTGCGATGCGCTGATCCATGGGTCGGAGGCGGAGCCGTTCGGGCTGGTTGCGTCGGAGGCGATGGCGTCGGGCCTGCCGCTGATCGTGCCGGATACGGGTGGGTGCGCCGAAGTCGCCGACCGCCATGCGAGCGAGCTCTACGCGGCGCGCGATGCGGAGAGTGCGGCGGCGGCAATCGGGCGGTTGTTTGCGCGGGATCCGGCGATGCTCCGGCGCGCGGCGGCGGTGGCGGCGCGGCATGTCCGCAGCGACCGGGAGCATGCGGTCGAGCTCATGGACTATTACGCGGGACTGGTTGCGGCGAAGCAGGGGTGCGGGCTGGCGGCGTGAACGCGGTGAAGCGCGTGCCGGGAATCGGGATCGCGTCATAGCCCGCGTCGAGTGCGGCGGTGGCGAGTGCGAGGTCGAGGCTGGCG
>JAJNQF010000313.1 GCA_021154945.1 Sphingomonas sp. | reverse complement strand
CGCCCCCCAATACCGTCTCTCCCCCATGCCCCAGCGCACTCCCATCAAGGCCCTCGCCTTCGACGTATTCGGCACCGTGGTCGATTGGCGCTCCGGCATAGCCCGCGACGCTGCGCCCGTTCTCGCGCGGCTCGGTCGCAGCGATATCGACCCGCATGCCTTCGCCGACGGCTGGCGCAAACGCTATCAGCCTGCGCTGGAGCAAGTCCGCAGCGGACGGCGGCAGTTCGTCATCCTCGACACGCTCCACCGCGAGGCGCTCGAAGACCTGCTCCGCCACCAGGCCATCGATCCCGCGACACTCGACGAAGACACGCTCGTCGACCTTACCCACGCCTGGCACCGCCTCGATCCCTGGCCGGACTCGGTCGACGGCCTCACCCGCCTCAAGGCCCGCTACCCCATCGTCACGCTCAGCAACGGCAACATAGCGCTGATGCTCGACATGGCTCGCCGCGCGCACCTACCCTGGGACGCGATCCTCGGCGCCGAAGTCAGCCGCGTCTACAAGCCGCTCCCCGAATCCTACCTCGCCACTGCGCGCATGCTCGCGGTCGACCCCGCCGAACTCTGCCTCGTCGCCGCGCACCATAGCGACCTCGCCGCCGCCCGCGCGGCCGGATTGCAGACCGCCTTTGTCGACCGCCCGCTGGAATATGGCGGCCGCCGCGCACCCGATGCCGACGACGCTCAGGACTGGGAGTTCAGCGTCGACAGCCTGACCCGACTTGCCGACGAGCTGTGCCGATGACCCGCCGACCCGTGGCGGCCGGTGCCGTGCGAGCGGTGGATTATGGCGCCCCGAGCCGGTATCGACCCGATATCGGAGTATACTTCGGCCCGGTGTGCGACCCGGCAGGACTCTGAAATGACGACAGACGCGAAGACCCCGGCGGGACAGCCGACCGCGGTAGCCGACTTTCTCACCGGCGGCGGCGAGATGGCGGCGATGATCCGCACGCATGACTGGTCGTCGTCGCCGCTCGGCCCGATCGAGCAATGGCCGCAATCGCTACGCTCGATCGTGTCGCTCATGCTCGCCTCGGAATTTGCGATGTGCGTCGCCTGGGGCCCCGAACTCGGCTTCCTCTACAACGATCATTACGCGCGGATCCTCTACGACAAGCACCCCGCCGCGCTCGGCGGTCGGCTGGATGTCATATGGTCGGAACTCTGGTCCGATATCGGCCCGCTGGTCGACCGCGCGCTCGCCGGCAAGGCGTCGTTCTTCGAAAACCTGCCGCTGGTCACCAATCGCAAGGGCTATGACGAGCAGACCTGGTTCACCTTCTCCTATTCGCCGGTGCGCGACGAGAGCGGCGCGGTCGCCGGCATGTTCTGCTCGACCTACGAAAGCACCGAGCGAGTCCTGATCGAACGCGCGCTTCGTGACGAGCGTGAGCGGATGGGCCAGATGTTCGCCCAGGCGCCGACCTTCATGGCGATGCTGCGCGGGCCCGAGCACCGCTTCGAGCTCACCAATCCGGGCTATGACAAGCTGGTCGGCCACCGTCCCGTGCTCGGCCGTACCGTCGCCGAGGCCCTGCCCGATGCGGTCGAACAGGGTTTTCTCGAATTGCTCGACCATGTCTACGCGACCGGCGAGCCGTTCACCGCGTCCGGCATGCTCTACGCGGTACAGGCCGCACCGGGCGGCCCGGTCGACGATCGCTATCTCGATTTCGTCTATCAGCCGATCCGCGACGCGAACGGGGCGGTCGTCGGGATCTTCGTCGAGGGCGCCGACGTCACCGATCGCAAGATGCTGGAGCGCGACCTGCAGGCGCTCAATGCCGACCTCGAACAGCGCGTCCGCGATCGCACGCAGGAACTGGTCGAGGCGCAGGAGGCGTTGCGCCAGGCGCAGAAGATGGAGGCGGTCGGCCAGCTCACCGGCGGCATTGCGCACGACTTCAACAATCTGCTGCAAGGCATCACCGGCAGCCTCGAGATCGTCCAGCGCCGCGTCGCGCAGGGGCGGGTCGGCGAACTCGATCGCTTCATCACCGGCGCCACCACCGCAGCCAACCGCGCCGCCTCGCTCACCCACCGCCTGCTCGCCTTCTCGCGCCGCCAGCCGCTCGATCCGCGCCCGGTCAAGGCCAACCCGCTGGTCGCTTCGCTGGAGGATCTGCTCCGCCGCACGATCGGCGAACGGATAGAGTTCGAGATGGTGCTCGGCGCCGGCCTGTGGACGACGCTGTGCGATCCCAACCAGCTCGAAAACTCGTTGCTCAATCTCGTCATCAACGCGCGCGACGCGATGCCGCACGGTGGCAAGCTGACGATCGAGACCTGCAACGCGCATCTCGACGATCACTTTGCCGCCAGCCAGCGCGACGTGCGGCCCGGCCATTATGTCTGCATCTGCGTCTCGGACACCGGCACCGGCATGTCCGCGGACACCATATCGAAGGCGTTCGAACCGTTCTTCACGACCAAGCCGATCGGCCAGGGCACCGGGCTGGGCCTGTCGATGATCTACGGCTTCGCCCGCCAGTCCGAGGGCTATGCGAAGATCTACAGCGAAGTCGGCCAAGGCACGACGGTCAAGCTGTACCTGCCGCGCTTCCACGGCACTGCGGCGGCCAGCGTGCCGACCGCGGACCGCGACCTGCCGCGCGCGGACGGCGAATGCGTGCTGGTGGTCGAGGACGATGTCGCGGTGCGGATGCTGATCGTCGATATCCTCGGCAG
>JAJNQF010000310.1 GCA_021154945.1 Sphingomonas sp. | reverse complement strand
GTCCTTTACGAACATCCCGCCTGGTTCGTGCCGCTGTTCGCAGCGCTCGACGCGCGCGGCGTCGAGTTCTCGCGCGCCACGCCGGACGGGTTCTGGAACCCCG
This sequence comes from Sphingomonas sp., assembly GCA_021154945.1. Taxonomy (GTDB): domain Bacteria; phylum Pseudomonadota; class Alphaproteobacteria; order Sphingomonadales; family Sphingomonadaceae; genus Sphingomonas. Next base: position 11,429 of record JAJNQF010000310.1, on the reverse strand, counting down.
CGGACCAGACTGCGCCGGCGCGCGTCGTGTTCAACCGGATCGCGATGTCGAGCTTCCTGCGCAGCGACGAGCATCCGATCTTCGACACGATGGCGATGCTCGATCACTGGCGCCGCACCGGCGCGCACGTGATCAACGGCACCGACGTGCTCGCGATCGACGCGTCCAAGGCGCGGCAATTGTCGCTGATCGCCTCGCTCGGCCTCGCAATCCCCGAGACACGCGTCGTCCACCGTGCCGCCGATGTCGTCCCCGCCGCGCAGACGCTCCGCTTCCCGCTGGTCGTGAAGGCGAACATCGGCGGATCTGGCGCCGGCATAATCCGCTTCGACAGCCTCGAAGAGCTTCGCACCGCCGCCGCCGATAACGGCCTACCGAGCAGTGTCGACGGCGTCCTGCTGGTCCAGGAATACGTCCCCGTCCGCGACGGCGCGATCACCCGGATCGAAACGCTGAACCGCAAATACCTCTACGCGATCGAAGTCGCAGGCGGCGGCGCGTTCGATCTCTGTCCGGCGGACGCGTGCGTCGTCCCCGGTTCCGGCATCAAGATGGCCGCAGTCGAGCCTTCGCAGACCCTGAAGGATGCCGCCGAAGCGATCGCCCGCGCGGTCGATCTCGACGTCGGCGGGGTCGAGGTGATGATCGACGATCGTGACGGTGTCGCCCGCTTCTACGACATCAACGCGCTGTCGAACTTCGTCGCCAAGCCACTCGATGTGCTCGGCTGGGATCCGCACGACCGGCTCGTCGATTACCTCGTCGAACAGATCGAGAAGGCCCGCTGATGCGCTATGGTTACTGGACTCCCGTCTTCGGCGGCTGGCTTCGCAACGTTCCCGACGAGGGGATGGAGGCGAGCTGGGCTTACACCAAGGCGCTGACGCAGAACGCGGAGCGCTGGGGGTATGACCTGACGCTGATCGCCGAGCTGAACCTCAACGACATCAAGGGCGTCGAACAGCCCGCGCTCGACGCCTGGTCGACTGCGGCGGCGCTCGCGGCGGTGACCGACAGCATCGAGCTGATGGTCGCGGTTCGCCCCAACTTCCACCACCCCGCGCTGTTCGCCAAGGCAGCCGCGAATATCGACCGGATCTCGGGCGGGCGTCTCGCGCTCAACGTCGTGTCGTCGTGGTGGGCGGACGAGGCGAAGCAATACGGTCTCCAGTTCGACCAGCACGACGATCGCTACGCGCGCACCGCAGAATGGCTGACCGTCGTCGACGGGCTGTGGACCGAGGAACGGTTCAACTTCGCGGGCCAGTTCTACACCACCGAACAGGCAATCTGCTCGCCCAAGCCCGCCAAGCGCCCGACCGTCTATGCCGGCGGCGAGAGCGAGAAGGCCAAGGCGATGATCGCCGCGCAGTGCGACGCCTACGTCATGCACGGCGACCCCGCCGACGCGATCGCGCCCAAGATCGCCGACATGGCCGCGCGGCGGGAAGCCGCCGGCGGCGCACCGATGCAATACGGCATGGCCGCCTACGCGATCGTCCGCGACAGCGAGGCGGAGGCGAAGCGCGAGTTGGAGCGCATCACCAGCGTCACCGAACTGCCTGCGGGCTATGCCAATTTCGACCAGTGGCTGTCGGGCACGCAGCTCGAACGCGAATTGAAGATCCAGGAATATTCCGTCTCCAACCGCGGCCTGCGCCCCAATCTGGTCGGCACGCCCGAGCAGTTGAAGGAGCGCGTCGCGGAATACGAAGCCGCCGGTCTCGACCTGCTGCTCCTTCAGATGAGCCCGCAGGCCGAGGAAATGGAGCGGTTCGCGGTGCAGGTCATGGGCTCAGCATGATCCGCCTCACTGACGTCGTTAAAACCTATCCGGCAAGTGAAGCGGCTGCCCTGGACGGGATCTCGCTAGAGATCCCGGCGCGCGGCGTGTTCGGAGTCATCGGGCAGTCCGGCGCAGGCAAGTCGACGCTGATCCGCCTGATCAACGCACTAGAGCGCCCGAGTTCCGGTCGGGTCGAGGTCGATGGTGTCGACGTGGCGGCCTTGTCAGCCTCAGACCTGCGTGCGCTGCGGCGGCGGATCGGCATGATCTTCCAGAATTTCGGATTGCTCTCGTCGCGCACGGTAGCGGCCAACGTGGCGTTCCCGCTCGTGCTCGCCGGCATCCCCAAGGCCGAGCGCGAAACGAAGGTCGCCGCGCTGCTCGACCGCGTAGGCCTCGCCGATCACGCCGCCAAATACCCCGCCCAACTCTCCGGCGGCCAGAAGCAGCGCGTCGGCATCGCCCGCGCGCTCGCCACCGACCCCGACATCCTTCTCTGCGACGAAGCGACCAGCGCGTTGGATCCAGAGACCACCCGCTCCGTGCTGACCCTCCTCCGCGAACTCAACCGAGACCTCGGCCTGACGATCGTCCTGATCACACACGAAATGGACGTCGTCCGCTACGTCTGCGACCGCGTCGCCGTCCTCGAACGCGGCCGCATCGTCGAGACCGGCGAGGTCACCGACATCTTCGCCAACGCCGCCCACCCGGCAACGCAGCGCATGCTGGCGGCGCTGGCAGCATGAGCTTCTTCGTCAACATCGACTGGTCCGACATCGGCCAGGCGTGCCTTGACACGCTGATCATGCTCGGCGGATCGCTGATTCTCACCATAGCGTTCGGCCTCCCGCTCGGCGTCCTGCTCTACATTACCGGCCAAGGCCGCCTGTCGCAGAACCGCGTCGCCAACGCCGTGCTCGGCATCGTCGTCAACATCCTCCGCTCGGTCCCGTTCATCATCCTGCTGATCGTGATGATCCCGCTCACCGTGATGCTCGTCGGCACCTCGCTGGGCGTCGCCGGCGCGATCCCGCCGCTCGTCGTCGGCGCGGCGCCGTTCTATGCGCGGCTCGTCGAGGGATCGCTCAAGGAAGTCGACCGCACCACGATCGAGGCGGTGCAGGCGATGGGCGCCACCACGCGCCAGATCGTCACCGGCGCGCTGATCCCCGAGGCGCTCCCCGGGCTGATCGCCGGCGCCACCGTCACCGCGGTCGCGCTCGTCTCGTTCACCGCTATGGCGGGCGTGGTCGGCGCGGGTGGGCTCGGCGATCTAGCGATCCGGTTCGGCTATCAGCGGTTCCAGACCGACGTCATGGTCGTCACTGTCGTGCTGCTGGTCGTGCTCGTCCAGATCATCCAATATGCCGGCGACGCGCTCGCCCGCCACTTCACCCGCCGCTAGGAATCGCCATGAACCGCCGCACCCTGCTCGCCTCGTTCTCGCTGTTCGCGCTTGCCGCATGCGGAGGCGCCAAGACCAACGACGGCAAGACGCTGACGATCGCCGCAACCGCGGTGCCGCACGCCGAGATCCTGGAGTCGATCAAGCCGACCCTCGCCAAGCAAGACGTCGACCTCCAGATCCGCGTCTTCAACGACTACGTTCAGCCTAACCTCCAGGTCGAGCAGAAGCAGATCGACGTGAGTTACTTCGAGACCAAGCCGTATCTCGATCAGTTCAACGCGTCGCGCGGTACGCATCTGGTGACGTACGCCGGCGTCCATGTCGAACCGCTCGGCGCCTATTCGCGCAAGTGGAAGTCGATCGCGCAGATCCCCAACGGCGCCACCGTCGCGATCCCGAACGAGCCCAGCAACGGCGGCCGCGCGCTGCTGTTGCTGCAAAAGGCCGGGCTGATCACGCTCCGGAACCCGACCAATCCGCTGTCGAGCCTCAACGACATCGCCACCAACCCGAAGAACCTGCAGTTCAAGGAACTGGAGGGCGCCACCCTGCCCCGGACGCTCGGCGAGGTCGATCTCGCGCTTATCAACACCAACTACGCGCTCGACGCCAAGCTCAACCCGGTCCGCGATGCACTCGCGATCGAGGACAAGAACAGCCCCTATGTCAATTTCGTCGTTGGCCTGCCCGGTGGCGAGAAGGATCCGCGCGTCGTGAAGCTGATCGCGGCACTCCGTAGCCCGGCCACCAAGACATTTATCGAGCAGCATTATCGGGGTGCAGTGCTGCCGGCGTTCTGATACCGGCGCGGCCTCGTTAGCGTAATCTTTGAGGCTCCATGACGGTCGTCGCCGCGTATCTCTATCGTCATGGCAAGCGCGTCCGCGCGGTCTCGATCGACGAAAAGGTCGATTGCCCGGCGGATCGTTCCGAGTTCGTCTGGATCGGCATCTGCGACCCGTCGGCCGAGGAAATGCGGACGCTCAAGGAGCAGTACAACCTCCATCCGCTGGCAGTGGAGGACGCGATCAAGGCGGACCAGTTACCCAAAGTCGACGTGTATGGCGACCAGTTGTTCGTCGTGGCGCGGACCGCGCAGCTCGAGGACGACAAGATCGCGTATGGCGAGACCGCGATCTTCGTCGGCCACAGCCACATCATCAGCGTCCGCCACGGCTCGGCGCGCTCACACAAGGCGCTACGCGAACAGCTCGAAGCCGCGCCCACGTTGTTGATCAACGGCGTCGACTACGTCCTCCACGCGATCCTCGACTACGTCGTCGACGGCTACCTACCGATCATGGAGAGCATCGAGGACGAGGTGCTGGCCATGGAACAACGCACCATCGACGCGTTCCTAGGTCGCGACGAGATCGTCCGGATCTTCGGCTTGCGTCGAGAAATGATCCGCTTCCAGCGCATTCTCGGGCCGATGGGCGAGGTCGCGGGCAAGATCGTCCGCCTCGACCTGCCCTGCATCGATACCGAGGCGAAACCGTATTTCAGCGACGTGCTCGACCATGTCCGCCGCGTGCAAACGATGGTCGAGGGCCTGCGCGAAGTGCTGACGTCGGTGTTCGAATTCAGCAACCTGCTCGAACAGCAACGCACCGGCGCGATCACCCGACAGCTCGCCGCCTGGGCCGCCATTCTCGCCGTGCCGACCGCGATCGCCGGGATCTATGGGATGAACTTCGAGAATATGCCCGAGCTGAAGACGGAATACGGGTATTTCGTGGTGCTGGCCGTGATCGCGATCGTCTGTTCCGCGCTGTACGTGAAGTTCAAGCAGGCGAAGTGGTTGTAGGAAGGGGCGCAATTATCGTCATCCCCGCGGAGGCGGGGACCCATATTCTCAAACGCTCGCAGTCGGACCGAGACGCCTGCCAGTATGGGTTCCCGCCTGCGCGGGAATGACGATCGGGCGGTAAAGGCTGCTAGCTCAAACCTTGACGAGCATCTTCCCCGTATTCCCACCCGAGAACAGCCCCAGAAACGCATCGGGCATCGTCTCGATCCCCTCGTGCACCGTCTCCTGCCGCTTCAGCGTCCCCGCCGCCAGCATCCCGCCCATGTCCTTGTAGAACTCGTCGGCGCGGCTCATGAAATCGCTGACGATGAACCCGCGGATCTGGATCCGGTTACCGATCAGCCGCGCGAGATACTTCAGCTGCGTCGCCGCCCCGCTGTTGTACACGTCGATCATCCCGCAGACGGCAAACCGCGCGTGCATATTCGCATGCGCCAGCGCCGCATCGAGATGCTCGCCGCCGACGTTATCGAAATACACGTCGATGCCCTTAGGAGCGGCTTGACCCAGCGCCTTCACCACCGGCACGTCGCTCTTATAGTCGATCACCGCATCCGCCCCGAGCGACTTCACCCAAGCGCATTTCTCCGCGCCGCCAGCCGAGCCGATCACCGTCATGCCCTTGGCCTTGGCGACCTGGACGACGGTCGATCCGACCGCGCCCGCCGCTGCCGACACGAACACCGTGTCGCCCGCCTTCGCCTCGGCAACCTGGAGAAGACCGAAATACCCGGTCATCCCCGGCATGCCGAGCTGCCCGAGAAACGCCTGTGGCGGCACGTCGAGCGAGGGCAGCTTCTGCACCTGCGCGGCCGGGACCACCGCCTCGTCGCGCCAGCCCGCCATGTGCAGCACCATGTCGCCGACCTTGATGCCGTCGTCGTTGCTCTCGACCACTTCGCCGACCGCGCCGCCCTGCATCGCATCGCCCAGCGCGAACGGCGGGACATAGCTCTTCACGTCGTTCATCCGCCCGCGCATGTACGGATCGACCGACAGCCAGCGATTGGCGATACGCACCTCGCCAGCGCCGAGCGCAGACTGGTCGAGATCGATCATCGCGAAGTCGGTATGCTTCGGCATGCCTTGCGGACGTGCCTTCAGGCTCCATGCACGGGCCATAAACTTGCTCCTGTCTTGAGTATTCGTGTTGTGGGTATGGCGAAACACGGGCCCAGCGCAACCCGCAAAAAAGCCCGGACGTTTCCGCCCGGGCCCCTTTTTGGCTGACATCATGCGACGCCAGCCAACGCTTTCAACCAGTTAGTACGTGGTCGAACCCGACTTGCCGAGTGTGTCCGACGTCGTGCCGCCGGTCGTCGTGCCGGTGCCCGATGCCGTGCCGGTCCCGGTGCCGCCCGTCTGCGTGCTGCCCGTCTGCGAGCTCGAAGCATAACCGCTGGTGCCGGCATCCTTCTTGTCGCCGCCCGTGCGGTCGCCATACTCGAACATCGCCGAGTTGCGCTCTTCTTCCTTCCACGCCGCCTTGGCTTCATCGGCCGACTTCGACAGCGTCACCTTGCCATCGACGGTCTTGATCCAGCGCGACGGGATCGAGTGATGCACGCCACCCGCATCACGGTCGTTCTTGGTCAGCAGGATCCGGTCGCCCTTCACCTTGTCGACCGTACCGACATGGCTTCCGTCGGAACCGACGACCTCCATATGCTCGGTTACTTGCGACAGCGAGCTGCGCTGGCCCTGACGCTCGGTGCGCCACGACGAGAACTCGTTCTCGAACTTCGAGCGGTTCTCGTTGCGATACTCGTCATAGTCACGGTCGAGCGCCGCGATCTGCGTGCTGCGCCAGCTATGATAATGATCGTCGTGCGTGTTCGACGAGCGGTTGCCGAACGAACGGCTATCCGAATTGCCATAGGAACGCTCGTCATAGCGCGCATCGGCTTCACGACGATGCTCTGCCTCGTCATCGCCGAACCACGAGCGCACTTCGTCGCCGGCGCGGGCGATAAAGCCGCGATCGTCATAGTCATAGCCCTGCGGCTGGCGGCCATAACCACGGCTGTCACCACGCTGCGAGTTGCGATTGTCGTCGTCCGCATGACGGTTGCGCCCTACATCCTCGAACCGACGACCGTCCGATGCGTAGCTGCCGTGATATTCGGTATCGCCCGAACCCTGGCTGCGCTGGCCGTAACCCTGCTGGCCATAACGCTGCTGGCCCGAATCCTGCCGACCATAACCCTGCTGGCCGTAGCGCTGGTCCGAGCCCTGGCCATAACGCGACTGACCATAGCGATCTCCGCCCGATGGCTGCTGGCGATCGTTATGACCACCGTAATAATCGCGGCCGCCCTGATCGCGGTTCTGTTCGCGGCCATAGGGATCGCGACCGTATTGATCTCGGCTCCCCTGATCGTCCCGTCCGCGGTTGTCGCGGTCGAATTCACCGGCTGCTGCGTAATCGCGCGCACTGGATCGACCGTAATCGCCACCATCCGACCGGAAATCGCGACCATAATCCTGCGAGTTCGGTCGACCGTAATAATCGCCCGACTGACGATCCCGGGTATTGCGTTCGTAGACCATAAGAGCCTCCTAATTGCTGTCCTGCGGCTGCCGGTCCCGTCGATCGCCCTAGTCGATCGCGTTCCCGTACATTCCGAGGACTACAAACGCCAAGCCGGAGGATTGTTCCTGTATTTGCCGTAACTTGACGGCGACACGACGCAACGTTGCGACGACGCGCCGGACCGAGATCGGGTGGTAGTCCCGCTGAGCAGAGTACCTCCCCAAGAGCCTGAGAACACAGGCCCGCCAAGCCAGTTGCATCCCCGAAATCGACCCGTTAAAGCCGCGATCATGGCCTATGGCCAACCGCGCGGGGCCGTAGCTCAGATGGGAGAGCGCTGCAATCGCACTGCAGAGGTCAGGGGTTCGATTCCCCTCGGCTCCACCACGCGCACTAAGCTGTTGAAAAGACAGCAAACTATTGAAAAGCAAAGACTTTTTACAAGCGTCTAGTACAATCGTGCTAGGACGAAAGCATATGTGTTCCTACCTGCATCGTGCCCCCAACGGGGTCTATTACTTCCGCATGGCGATCCCTGCTGACTTGCGCCCGTTCATGGCTGGCAAGCGGGAGATAAAGCGGTCGCTAGGTCTAAAGGACCGTGATGCTGCTAAAGCGGTCATTCCCGATGCGACCAAGGAAGCCCATGCCCTATTGAGACAAGCGGGGCTGGAAAGGGATGCGGCTGCAAAGCCTGCCCCCTCCCCTGCTAAGCCAAGGTCCGCCGCCCAGTTAGAACGGGACCGGCAACGGTGGGAGGCTGAGCAAGAGCAAATCGGCTTAGCTTCGGATGCCAGCTTTGCCGCTGATATGGAGCATGAAGCCTTAGCACCGATCATGGATGCGCTAAGCGAGGGCAAGGAGGCTGACGCTTCTGCGGCTGACATAGCTAGGGCTGGTCGGCTACTGGTGCTGCATGAACGGGAGAAGGCGGGGGCGGAACGGGAAGCTCTCCTTTTCTCTATGCAACCTAAGCATATAAAAGATGCCCGCGCATTGCTGGGTCAAAATCGAGCCGTTGAATGCCAGCCCGCTACCACTGAGCGCGAGCCTGTTACCGGGTCCGGTCTGTATCTGGACAAGGATATCCTAGATCGCTGGGCGACAGAGCGCGGCGTCGTGTTGAAGGGCAAGGACACTCATAGGGCCGTAGCCGAATGGTTCTATGCCCGCACTGAACGCAAGCCGGTTGAACAAGTGACACGGCAAGACGTACTAGCCTTCAAAGATAAGCTACTCGCTGAGGGGCAATCGGTTGCCAATACGAATACTAAGCTATCTCGTCTGAGAACCTTGCTAGGGTGGGCCTATCAGAATGATCTAACCTCATCGAACGTAGCCGAGCGGATTAGCGTCAAGGTAGCGGACGGCGGTAAGAACAAGCGACTTCCGTTCTCGTTGCCCGAACTACAGGCCATCTTTGCCAGTCCGGTCTATGCTAACGGGGATCGTCCGGCTCAAGGCCGTGCGGAAGCTGCATATTGGCTGCCGTTGCTCGGGTTATTCACAGGGGCGCGACTAGAGGAAATCGGACAGCTTCGCGTGTCGGACGTGCAGCGCCACAGCTACCCCGATCAAGATGGCAATATGCTATCAGGATGGTTCCTGAATATTACTGAGACACTAGATGAAAAGGGCCAAGAGAACCGGCTTAAGAATGCAGCAAGCGAGCGGCTTGTCCCCTTACACCCTGAGATAGAACGCCTTGGCTTCATCGGATATGTCGAAAAGCTTGCCGATCAAACCGGTCGAGTATTTCCTGATTTAAAGCCAAACGTCTATGGTCGTCTTACTGCAAAGTGGGGCGAATGGTTTGGGCGCTACCTGCGGACCGTCTGCGGAGTTGCCGATAAGCGTAAGGTTTTTCATTCCTTCCGTCACACCTTCAAGGATTACACCCGTAGGGCAAGGATTGTAGAGGGAGTGCAGCGGCAGCTAATGGGTCATGCAGGCCGGGACGTAGCAGATGACTACGGTAGCGGGTACGATCTACTTAGTTTGGTCGATGCTATTGCAAATTTTAGAGTACCGGGTCTATTATTACCCTCCACAGATTAGGTAAGAAATATGATCTACACTGTTAAGTTTGTGAAGGAGTCTGGAATACCCGTGACGCACGATGAAGTTTACGGCGATTTGCATAAGGCTTTGACTGAAACCGATTTACACGCGGATTTGCCATTCCCGATTGTCGTAACAGTAACGGGTGACGATGGCGTTGAATACTACAACAGCGATGCCGAATATGAAGGGCGCCCCTAATACCGAACATACAGATACCCGATTTGCGCCCGGATCAGCCCCTTGGGGAATCAATCGGATGCACTCGGGTATCTGATATGGCCGAATTAGCTATCGCCTCTCAGCGACTCTCCTGGCCCGTCTATCAGGCGTCGTAGCCAAGCGGGACGCCAGCCTCTCGGCGGGCCTGCTCCCCGGTCGGGGTGACGCGGTATCCCGTATCGGTCTGGAAACCGGCAACATCGCCTACCGGAGTGCCGTGGGACTGACGGGCTTGCACACCGGTCTGAGCGACCCGAATGCCGGTCACGTCCTGTCCGCCTTTGTAGGGATCATAACCGGTCATGCTCTGCCCGGTCTGAGGCCCGGTAGGGCCGCTGGGGGCCTGCGCTACGAGCGTGTAACCGGTCGGACCCATGATCCACTGCGGGCCGGTCTGTTGCGCCTGAGCGGGCTGCTGGGCAGGCTGACGAGCAACGCCGGGAGGGGCATTGAACGCGAATGAGCTATTCACCGTCTCACCGGGCGGGATCGAAGACGCCTCGGGAACATCAGGCGTTTCTGCATAGGCTTCGCTAGTAGAGCCAAGGGCATCATCAACCGTCCAATTAGCGGCATCGGCCTCGGTTACTTCGTCCTTGCTGATAGCCAACGCCTTCGCATCCTCAAGGATCATTGGTGCGAGGCTATCAAGATGGCTTTCGTCACCACTGTTATTGTATGCAGACAGCGCCTTGTCATACATCGAAACGGTAGCATCATCGCTATTATGGATAAGATCGACAGCAATCTCTAGCGTGTTCTTCAATGCAGGAACGCGGCTCGCGAAGGCATCTAGTGCATTCTTATAGGCGATATTAGCAGGCAATCCCTTAGCCAATTCGGTATTAGCCTGCTGCTGTACAGTGCGGGGATTGTGCCCATGTACTGCAATTAAGGAAAGAGCGGCTTTCACCTTTACGGCTTGCCGTGGAGTTAGTGCGGTCATTGGTTTTCCTTGAACATATTTAGAATGTGGGGCGGTGCCGGTTTGGCGGGCGTGGTAAGTGTCACGTCGCCGATCGTCGGGACGGGAGGGATCACGCCGGAGCGGATGGCGGCGACAAGGTACTGGAAGGCGAACTTACAATCCTTGGCCCTGAGGTACGGACGGCCTTGGGCTTCCCAGATCGAACGGGCCTGAGCGGCGGAACGCCGGGCTTCGCATTGGCTGTCTGGGGAATAGCCGTAGATTGCGGGAGTTGCGCCGGGGCCTGATAGCCGGGGCCAGTCGGCTGCATGTTCCTCCGCTTCCCTTGTCAGGAGGACGGAAAGGTTAGCGACACGAACCGGCAGGCCAGCGGCAACTACTGCCCCGTCGCCTTCCTTCATCAGCCATACCGTTATAGCGGACCATTCCGCATGGGCCTTGGCGGCATCGGCATAGGGGCCTGCCCGCTGCATCAGTTCGTCTAGGGTTTGCGGGACTAGGGCGACCTTGGGAACGTAATCGGGACGGGAGGGCTTTGGTGCCGAGCCCGTTCCCCGATCATCAGGGTTAGACATTAGGCCGCTACCGCCGCGCCCTTAACGTAGCCCCGCTGCTTGCCGACGAAGTACAGGCCAAACGCCTCCTGCGGGTTTCCCGGCGCCAATTCCATAATCGCGG
>JAJNQF010000293.1 GCA_021154945.1 Sphingomonas sp. | reverse complement strand
GCCTGCGCACCGGCCGCGCGTCGACCGCGTTGCTCGATCCGGTGATGGTGACGGTGTACGGTTCGTCGATGCCGCTGAACCAAGTCGCGACCGTGTCGGCGCCCGAGCCCCGGATGCTGTCGGTGCAGGTCTGGGACAAGTCGAACGTCGGCCCGACCGACAAGGCGATCCGTTCGGCCGGTCTCGGCCTCAACCCGATCGTCGACGGCCAGACGCTGCGCCTGCCGATCCCCGACCTGACCGAGGAGCGCCGCAAGGAACTCGCCAAGCTGGCCGGGCAATATGCCGAGAAGGCGCGCATCGCGGTGCGTAACGTCCGTCGCGACGGCATGGATTCGCTCAAGACCGACGAGAAGAAGGGCGTGTTCAGCGAGGACGAGCGCAAGCGTCACGAGACCGAAGTGCAGAAGCTGACCGACGGCATCGTCGCCGAGCTCGACGCGACCGCGACCGCCAAGGAAAAGGAAATCCTGGGCAAGTGAGGGCGTTCGGCGCCGCTTCAACCGGGGCCTCGGCCGGGGCTTCGGCTGGGGCTCCTTCGACTGCGCCGCTGGCTGCCGTCCCTTCGGGCGGAGCAGTCCCGCGCCATGTCGCGATCATCATGGACGGCAATGGCCGCTGGGCGAAGAAGCGGTTCCTGCCGCGCTTCGCCGGGCACAAGGCTGGCGTCGAGGCCGTGCGGAAAGTGACGCGGGCGGCGCGGGCGATGGGGATCGAGGCGCTGACGCTCTACGCGTTCTCGTCGGAGAACTGGCGCCGTCCGGCGGAAGAGGTCCGCGACCTGATGGGGTTGCTCCGCCATTTCATCCGCAGCGACCTCGACGAACTCGCGCGCGAAAACGTCCGGCTGCGCGTGATCGGCGACTATCACAGCTTTTCGCCCGATCTGGTCGCGATGGTCGACGACGCGATCGCGCGGACCGCGAGCAATACCGGTCCGATTCTCGCGATAGCGCTCAACTACGGCGCGCATGCCGAGCTGTTGGGCGCGGCACGCCGCCTTGCCGAACGCGCCCGTGACGGTACGCTCGATCCTGCCAGCATCGACGTCGGCACGATTGAGGCCGAACTCGACACGCACGATCTGCCGCCGCTCGACTTGATGATCCGCACCTCGGGCGAGCAACGGTTGTCGAACTTCCTGTTGTGGCAGGCGGCCTATGCCGAGCTCCTGTTCGTCGACACGCTCTGGCCCGACTTCGATGCGGCAGCGCTTGCCGATGCTGTCGCGGCGTTCGGCCAACGCCAGCGCCGCTACGGTGGTCTGTGATCCTTCTGTTCCCTCGCGAACGCGGGGGCCCAGGAGCCAGGAGCGCAAACGTGCGTAATCCTGGACTCCCGCCCTCGCGCGGGAACGGCTGTTTTTATAATGGGATGGCTTCGTGACGACCCTGCCAGACCCCGCGAAGGCGCCCGATCAGGCGCTGCGCACACCGTCCAACCTTAAGCTTCGGATGATCGCCAGCGTCGGCATGATCGTCGTCGCCAGCATCGCGCTGACGCTCGGCGGGATCGCGTTCTGGTTGCTGGGCATCCTGGCGGCGCTGTTCATGATGGCGGAATGGTCGATGCTCCAGGGCGTCGACGCCAAGACCAAGCGGATGACGCAGTTCGCGCTGTCGGTGCCGCTCGCGCTGATGGCGCCGGCGTCGCTGATCCTCGTCATCCATGATTTCTTCACGCTCGGGCTGCTCGCGGGCGCCGCGTTCTTCGTCGTCATCACGACGCGCAAACCCAAGCTGGCGCTCGGCATCGTCTATTGCGGTCTCCCCGTGCTCGCGCTGATGATCATCCGGCGGCAGGACGATGGCATCCTCTACACGCTGTGGGCGCTGTCGCTGGTGTGGGCGTGCGATATCGGCGCGTTCTTTACGGGGCGGACGCTGGGCGGCCCTAAAATCGCGCCGGTGATCAGTCCGAACAAGACATGGTCGGGGCTGATCGGCGGCGTCGTGCTGGCGAGCGCGGTCGCGGCGGTGCTGCACACGCAATACGGCCTGCCGATGCGGATGACGCTGGCGACGCCGGTGCTCGCCGTGCTCGCGCAGATGGGCGATCTTTACGAGAGTTGGTTGAAGAGGGTGGCAGGCGTGAAGGACAGCGGCAACATCCTGCCCGGACATGGTGGCGTCATGGATCGCCTCGACGGCCTGGTCCCGGTCGCGCCGGTCGCGGCGTTCCTCGTCCTGCTGCCGCATTTTTACGCATGAAGAGCGTCACGATTCTGGGGGCGACCGGCTCGGTCGGTACCTCGACGCTCGACCTGATCGAGCGTGAGCCCGACCGCTTCCGCGTCGTCGCGCTGACCGCGAACTGCGACGTGGCGAAGCTCGCCGCGGCCGCGATCCGGACCAACGCGGAGTTTGCCGTGGTGGCGGACGAGGGGTGCCTTCCCGAACTTCGTGAAGCGCTGGCCGGTACGGGCATTCGCGCAGGCGGTGGCTCCGAGGCTATCGCCGAGGCGGCGTCATCGGGTGCGGACTGGACGATGGGCGCGATCGTCGGCTGTGCCGGCCTGAAGCCGGTGATGGCGGCGATCGAGCAGGGCGGGACCGTCGTGATCGCCAACAAGGAGCCGCTGGTCTCCGCCGGCGACGTGATCCTCGCTGCGACCAAGCGGACCGGCGCGACGTTGTTGCCTGCCGATTCCGAACATAACGCGATCTTCCAGTGCTTCGACGCGACTCGGCCCGAGCGCGTGCGGCGGATCATCTTGACGTGCAGCGGCGGTCCGTTCCGCGACTGGACCACCGAGCAGATGCGCGGCGTGACGCTCGAACAGGCGGTCAAGCATCCCAACTGGTCGATGGGCGCGAAGATCTCGGTCGATTCGGCGACCTGCATGAACAAGGGCCTCGAACTGATCGAGGCCGCGCGGCTGTTCCCGATCCCGCATGACCGGATCGAGATCGTGATCCACCCGCAATCGGTGGTTCACAGCCTGGTCGATTATGTCGACGGCTCGGTTCTCGCGCAGCTGGGTCCCCCCGACATGCGGACGCCGATCGCGCATACGCTCGCCTGGCCGGATCGGATGGCGACGCCGATGGCCCCGCTCGACCTAGTCGCGATCGGCCGACTCGAGTTCGAGGCGCCCGATCCGGTGCGCTTCCCGGCGCTGCGACTCGCGCGTGAGGCGTTAGACGCAGGCGGGGCGCGGCCGGCGATTCTCAACGCCGCCAACGAGGTCGCGGTCGAGGCCTTCATCAAGCGCCGCATTTGTTTCCTCGAAATTGCCGCAATCGTCGAACATACGTTATCCTGTTACGACCCGGCCGCGCCGGATAGCGTCGATGCCGTATTGGCGATCGACGCCGAGGCGCGGGTATTAGCGGGTGTACGTGTGAAGGATTGCGCGGTTTGATCGAAACACCCGGTATCCTGCTGACGATATTGTCGTTCGTCCTGGTGATCGGACCGCTCGTGTTCGTGCACGAGATGGGCCATTACCTCGCGGGACGCTATTTCGGGATCAAGGCGGATGCTTTCGCGGTCGGCTTCGGTCGCGAGATCGCAGGCTTTACCGACAAGCGCGGGACCCGCTGGAAGTTCGGCTGGCTCCCGCTCGGCGGCTATGTGAAGTTCGCCGGCGACATGAACCCGGCAAGCCAGCCCTCGGCCGAATGGCTGTCGCTGCCAGCCGAAGAACGCCTGCGCACCTTCCAGTCGAAGCCGGTCTGGCAGCGCGCGATCGTCGTCGCCGCCGGTCCGGTCGTGAATTTCGTCGTCGCCATCCTGATCCTTGCCGGTTTCGCCTTCGCGTATGGCGACATCCGCATGCCGCCGGTCGTCGGTGGCACGGTGCCCGGCAGTGCCGCGGCTGCGGCCGGATTGCAGGTCGGCGACCGGATCACCGCGATCGGCGGCCGCTCGGTCGAGACGTTCGACGATCTCGCCCGCTTCGCCCGCATCCGCGCCGGCGAGAGCACGCAGATCGACGCGGTGCGTGGTGGCCAGACGGTGTCGCGCGACCTCGTGATCGGCACCGAATTGCAGCGCGACCGCTTCGGCAACGAATACAAGATCGGCCGCCTCGGCATCGCCGGGTCGAAGCCGGTGATCGTTCCCGTCAGCCTGATCGAAGCACCGGTCGTCGCGGTGAAGCGCACCGGGCAGATCGTGTCGATGATGGTCGAGACGCTGGGGCAGGTCATCACCGGGCGCCGTTCGGTCAAGGAACTCGGCGGACCGCTCAGCATCGCCAAGGTGTCGGGCGAGCAGATGTCGCTTGGGCTCGACGCCTATGTGTTCCTGATCGCCCTGGTCTCGATCAATCTGGGGTTCATCAACCTGCTGCCAGTGCCGATGCTGGATGGCGGTCACCTGTTCTTCTATGCGATCGAAGCGGTGCGCAGGCGCCCGGTCGAGCCGCAGGTGCAGGAATGGGCGTTTCGCGGCGGCCTCGCGGCGATCCTTGCGCTGATGCTGCTGGTGACCTTCAACGATCTCGGCAATTTCGGGCTGTGGAAGAATCTGGCCGGCTTGATCGGCTGACCACGATAGGGCAGGGCGGGCGCGCCTTGTATGTGCACGTTTTTAAGGTGGGTTTGGTGACAGCGATCAACGGTTACGATTTCGCGCGCAAGGGCGCCCTGCTGCTTGCAGGAACGATCCTGTCGGGCGTTCCCGCGCTGGCACAGACCGTGCCGGCTGGCGCCGCGACTCCGGCGGCGACTCCTGCGCAAAGCCCTTCGTCGGGTCGGCAGACGCCGACGACGGCTGCTCCGGTCGTGGGTGTAACGCCCGTCGCCGCGCCGGTATCCGTGCGGACGATAAAGACTTTGCGCGTCGAGGGATCGCAGCGCATCGAGGCCGAGACGGTGCTGTCCTACACCAAGCTGCGCGTCGGTATCCCGTACACCGCGGAAACGCTCGACCAGGCGCTGAAAGACCTGCAGGCGAGCGACCTGTTCGCGGATTACTCGATCGCGGGTGTCGAGGACGGCAACATCGTGCTGCGCGTGCGCGAGAACCCGATCATCAACCGCGTGATCATCGAGGGCAACAAGGCGCTCAAGACCGACAAGATCACCAAAGAGATCAAGCTCGCGCCGCGCCAGATTTTCACGCGCACCGCGGTCCGCCAGGACATCGGCCGGATCATCGAGCTGTATCGCCGTCAGGGCCGCTTCGGCGCGGTCATCGATCCGAAGATGGTCAACCTCGACCAGAACCGCGTCGACGTCGTGTTCGTCGTCAGCGAAGGGCCGAAGTCGAAGGTTCGCCAGATCAACATCCTCGGCAACGAGGTGTTCTCCGACGACCAGATCCGCGGCCAGATGGCGACCAAGCAGGCCCGCCTATTCCGCCTGCTCTCGTCGGCGACCAGCTACGATCAGGACCGCCTGTCTTACGATCAGCAGAAGCTCCGCCAGTTCTACCTGACGCAGGGCTATGCCGATTTCCGCGTGACGTCGGCGGTCGCCGAGCTGACGCCGGACAAGAAGGACTTCATCATCACGTACGTGGTGGAAGAGGGCAAGCGCTACAAATTCGGCGACGTCACCGTCGACAGCCAGATCCGCGACTTCGACAACACCAAGCTCGCGGCCACGCTGCCGCTGAAGAAGGGCGACTGGTACAATGCGAAGCTGGTTGAGGATTCGGTCGACAACCTGTCCCAGACCGCGGGCCTGTTCGGCTATGCGTTCACCGAAGTGAACCCGGAGTTCGCCAAGGATTCCGACACGCTGACGATGGGGATTAATTTCAACATCGCCGAAGCCAAGCGGACCTATGTCGAGCGGATCGAGATCAACGGCAATACGCAGACGCAGGACAAGGTTGTCCGCCGCGAGATTCGTCTGGCCGAGGGCGACGCGTTCAACAGCTTTCAGGTGAAGCGCTCGCAGGATCGCATCAACTCGCTGGGCTATTTCCAGGACAAGATGGAGATCAAGCAGCTGCCGGGATCGGCGCCCGACCGCGTGATCCTGGAGACCAACCTCGAAGAGAAGTCGACCGGCGAGTTGCAGCTGTCGGCGGGCTATTCCAGCCTTGAACGCTTCATCGTCCAGGCGAACATCACGCAGCGCAACTTCCGCGGCAAGGGCCAGGAACTGCGCGCGGGCGTCAATTATTCGAGCTATTCGAAGTCTATCGAGTTGGGCTTCACCGAGCCCTACCTGTTCGACAAGAACATCGCGCTCGGTGGCGATATCTTCCGCCGCGATTACAACTCGTTCAACTTCGTCGGCAATGATCGGCAGACCAATTATTCGCAGGTCTCGACCGGTTTCCAGCTTCGTACCGGCGTGCCGCTGACCGAATTCTGGTCGCTGTCGGCGCGCTATGGCCTGTCCTATGATGAGGTCGGTCTCGACAACCAGTTCCTGAACGCCGATGGCTCGTGCAACGTGCTCGTGGCGGGACGCTATCTGTGCGACGCGATCGGCAATCGCTGGACGTCCTCGGTCGGCTATTCGCTCAGCCGCGACAATCTCAACAGTCGCTTGCGCCCGACGGCCGGTTCGCGCTTCTCGTTCAGCCAGGACTTTGCCGGCCTCGGCGGCGACGTGAAGTACATCCGGACTCGTTTCGAAGGGTCCAAGTACCAGAACCTCGGCAGCGGCTTCATCGGCTCGATCGTCGCCGAAGGCGGCTATATTCATCCGCTCGAGAAGGCGCGCAGGGCCGGCTCGGACGCGGTCCGGATTACCGATCGCTTCTATCTGGGTGAACCGCAGTTCCGCGGCTTCGACATCCGCGGCGTCGGGCCGCGCATTCTGCGCGCCGCCTATAGCAATGGAACACCGACCCAGGTTCTCGCGACCGACCGCAATTCGATCCAGGACGATGCGCTGGGTGGGCGTGCCTATTACCTGGCGCGTGCGGAAATCGAGATTCCGTTGGGCTCCGGCGCCCGCGAGCTCGGCTTGCGGCCGTCGATCTACGGGCAGGTCGGTAGCCTGTTCGGTATCACCAGGCCGCTGCCGTCGGCGACGTTCCCGACCTTGATCGATCCGACCACGGGCAAGGAATATGTCGGATCGACCTTCACGCCATCGGTCAATTCCGCGGGTGCGGCGCTCTATACATACACGACGACCGACACGACCGGTGCGCCGGTCACGGCCAACACGACCTGCGCGGCCGGTTCTCCGGATGCGGCGGGCGCGTGTATCGGCACAGCCGCCAACCCGCGTGCCTTGACCGAACAGACGCCTTTCGTCGAAAGCTTCCTCGGCAACTCGGCCAAGCCGCGTCTGTCGGTGGGTATCGGCGTCAACTGGAACTCGCCGTTCGGCCCGCTCCGCATCGATCTCGCCAAAGCCTTGCTCACCCAGAAGGGTGACGACCCCAAGCTCATTACTTTCAACGTAGGGACACAGTTCTGATGACGACGTTCAAGACGCTTCTCCTCGCCGCAGCGCTCGCCGCGCCGGCTGCCATGACCGCGACCGCTGCGGACGCACAGGTTTCGGGCATCGCCGTCGCCGACGCGCAGGGCGCGATCGCCAACTCGAAGGCCTGGAACGCTGCACGCGCCCAGATCGAGACGACCTACAAGGCCCAGCTCGACCAGGCCGAGACCCGTCGCCAGGCCGTAGCGCGTGAGCTTCAGCCGCTGGTCACTGCGTTCCAGACCGCACAGCGTGCACCCGGCGCGACCGAAGCCACCTTGCGTCCGCAGGCGCAGGCGATCCAGGCGCGTGAAAACGCCGCCAACCAGGAACTCGCCCGCCTGACTCAGCCCGCCCAGCGCGCGCAGCAATATGCGATCGAGCAGATCCAGGCGAAGCTCGCCGACGCCGTGACCGCTGCCGTTCGCGCAAAGAACGTCAGCCTGTTGCTGCGTCCGGAGGCCGCGCTGTTCGCACAGCCGACCGCCGACATCACCGCCGCGATCACGACCGAGCTCGATCGCCTCGTGCCGTCGGTCAGCACCGCCGTGCCGGCGAACTGGCAGCCGAACCAGGGTGGCCAGCAGCAGCAGGGCGCCGCACCCGCCGCAGCCGCGCGTGCGCCTGCCGCGACGCGCACCCCGCAGGGTCGCTAAGCTACATTGATGACCGAGACCGTGAACGATACTGCTGAAAAAGGCATGGGCCCGCTCGATATCGGGCGCGTCATGGCCGCGTTGCCGCATCGCTACCCGATGCTGCTTGTCGATCGTGTCGAGGATCTGATCCTCGACACCTCGATCACAGCGATCAAGGCGGTGTCGATGAACGAGCAATTCTTCCAGGGGCATTTCCCTGGGCGCCCGATCATGCCGGGCGTGCT
>JAJNQF010000292.1 GCA_021154945.1 Sphingomonas sp. | reverse complement strand
GCCAGATTCTGAACCAGCACGTCGGCCCTGGCGACGAGCCGCCGCAGGGTCTCCAAGCCAACGTCGCTCTTCAGGTCGAGTGCCAAGCTCTCCTTGGACCGGTTGCACCAGACGAAATGCGACGACATGCCATCGACCCGCTCGTCGTAGGCACGCGCGAAATCACCGGTGCCGGGACGCTCGACCTTGATGACGCGCGCGCCGAGATCGGCGAGCTGGCGGGTGGCGAACGGCGCCGCGATGGCGTGTTCCAGACTGACGACGGTTATGCCTTCTAGAGGGCGCATGCCACTCTTCCCCCTGTTCGATCGCTACGAGGCGGAGCGGCATCGGCCGCCGCCCCGCAAACCATCATTTGTGGAACATGTACGTCTTGGTGTTGGTGAACTCGGCGAGCCCTTCCGCACCGTTCTCCACGCCCATCCCCGACTGCTTGTGGCCGCCGAACGGGATGTCGATGCCGTGGATGTGGATCTCGTTGACCCATACGGTTCCGGTTTCGAGCCGCTTGGCGACCGCGATGGCGGCACCGCGATCCCGCCCCCAGACTGATCCGGCAAGGCCGAAAGGCGTGTCGTTCGCCTTCGCAATCACCTCGCCCACGTCATCGAACGCGATGATCGGCAGGATCGGGCCGAACGGCTCCTCCCTGACAATCCGACTGTCCTCAGGAGGATTGTCGACGATCGTGACCGGCACGAAATTCCCATCGAGGCTCTCGTCGATCGTGCCGCCGAGCGGGACGGCGTAGCCATTCGCCTTCACGTCGGCGAACAGATCCTTCAACTTGTCGAACTGCATGCGGTTCTGGATCGGGCCGAGCGCGGTATCGGGATCCATGCCGTCGCCGACCTTCTGCTGGCGACCATAGTCCGTAAACGCCTTGACGAAGTCGGCGTGGATCGAGCGATGGACGTACAGCCGCTTCGACGCGATGCACCACTGCCCCGAATTGCCGAACGCAGCCCAGAACAGCGTCGGGATGATAGGCTCCCAGTCAGCATCGGCAAGCACGATCGCCGCATCGTTCCCGCCGAGTTCGAGCGTCATGCGCTTCAGGTTCGAGGATCCCGAGGCCATCACCTTCTTGCCGGTCGCGGTCGAGCCGGTGAAGCTGATCTTCGCGATGTGGGGATGCTCGGTCATCTGTGCGCCAAGTTCGTTGCCGCCGGATACGATGTTCAGCACACCCGCCGGGAACACGTTCTGCGCGATCTCTCCGAAGCGGAGCGTGCAGAGCGGCGTGTAAGGTGACGGTTTCATGACCATCGTGTTGCCGGTCAGGAGACAGGGTGCGACCTTCCACAGCCCGAGCAACACCGGGAAGTTCCAGGGCGTGATCGCGCCCACGACGCCGAGAGGGGTCTTGTGGATCTCGACGACGTGATCGTCGGTATCCTCGATGATCTCGACGGGCAGTTCGCGCTTGGCGACCTCGCGTACCCAGTAGATCGCGGCCTCGACCTCGCCCGTCGCCATGCTGTGACGGGGCTTGCCCTGCTCGAGAGTCAGCAGCGTGATGAGTTCGTCCTTGTTCGCCTCAAGCGCGTCCGCGTAGGCAGTGACATGGGCCGCCCGCTTGGCCCAAGTCAGGCTCGACCAGGCGGGAAAGGCCGCCTTCGCCGCCGCTATGGCGGCTTCCATGTGCTCGGCGGTGCCTTCCGGTGCCTGTGCGAACACCTTGTTCGAAGCGGGATTAAGCACGTCGAAATGCTTGTTCGTCTCGACGAGCTTTCCGTCGATGGTGAGTGCGTAGGGGCCCGTGAAATCGATGGCACGCGGCGCGTCGGTCAAGGTCGTGGTCATGCGCTTTCTCCAGTTGAGGGGCGGACGATTGGTTTGAGCACGCGACCGGATTCCGAGTCTTCGATCGCCTGGTTGATGTCGGCGAGGTCATAGAACTTGACGAGCCGGTCGAAGGGGAAGCGGCCCGCCCGCCACAGCTCGATCAGCTGCGGGATGAAGACCTGCGGTACGCTGTCACCCTCGATGATGCCGCGCACGGTTCGTCCGAAGAGCAGCGTATTCATGTCGAGGCTGGCACAGACGCCCATGTCGGCGGCACCGATCAGGCCGCATGTTCCCGGAATCCGCAAAGCATCGACTGCTTGCGCCAGAACCTTGGCGTTCCCCGTGCATTCCAGTGAGAAGTCGACGCCGCCGGTGGCGCTGAGTTCCTGTATCCTGGCGACGGCATCTTCCTTGCCGCCGTTGACGATGTGGGTCGCACCCAATTCCATGGCGAGCCTGAGACGATCGTCGTGGAGGTCGACCATGATGATCGTCGTGCATCCTACCGCCGCTGCGGCCATCGCGGCCGACAGACCAACGGATCCCGCACCGAAGATCGCGATCGAGGAGCCGGCATGCGGCTTCAGTGCATTCAGGACCGCGCCAGCGCCCGTCTGCACACCGCAGCCGAGCGGTCCCATCAGCTCGAGCGGAACATCGGTTCGGATTTTGACCGCGTTCCGTTCCGTGGCCAGAGCGAACGTGCCGAAGCTCGATTGTGCGAAGAAGGCGCTGCCCAGCGCATGACCGTGTCGATCGCAGATGCCCTGCGATCCGTCCATCCGCGCGCCTTTGAAGTTGCGGTCGTAGAATTCGACGCAGTAGCCCGGACGTCCGGACTTGCAGTTGTGGCACTGGCCGCAATGCCCGTAGGTCAGGACCACATGGTCGCCCACGGCGAGCGTCGTTACGTCGGCGCCGATCCGTTCCACGATGCCGGCCCCCTCGTGGCCGAGGACGAGTGGCAGTGGAACCGCGTAGCCCTGATCGCGAACCACCATGTCGGTGTGACACACTCCGGTGCCTACGATGCGTACGAGGACCTCGTCGTGCCGCGGCGCCTCATATCTCACATCCTCGATCACTAGCGGCTGTGCCTTGCCGCGTACGACCGCGGCTCTTCCTTCGAACATCGAAAGCATCCTCAGATTGTTCGTCCACCATCGACCGGCAGCTCGACGCCGGTGATGAATTCGGATTGGGCGAGATACATTGCGGCATCGGCGACATCGTCCGGCTCGCAGAAACGACCGAGCGGGATCGAAGCCAGGAACTTCGCACGATTGTCCGGCGTGTCCGGCATCCCCATGAAGTCCTCGAGCATTCCGGTGACGCCCATGACCGGGCAGATGACGTTGACGCGGATCTTCCAAGGCGCGAGTTCGACCGCGAGGCTCTTCGAGAGCATGTTAGTCGCGCCCTTCGACCCGTTGTACCAGGTGAGCCCCGGACGCGGGCGGATGCCGGCGACCGATCCGACGTTGAGCATCACGCCACCGCCGTTGTCCCGCATCGCGGGAACAACCGCATGAACCATATGGAAGATCGACTTGGTGTTGACGTTGTAGACACGATCGAAAGTCTCTTCGTCGACCTCCAGCAGCGGGCGGTTCCTATGCGTGTAGCCGGCGTTGTTGACGACGATGTCGGGAACGCCGAAGGCATCGATCGTCGCCTTGATCGCCGCGTCTATGTCGGCGCGCGACGTCACGTCGGCGCGTAAACCGATGGCACGATCCTCTCCTATCGACTGCGCGACCGCCCTCGCCTTGACCTCGTTCAGATCCACGATGACGACCTTCGCGCCAGCACCTGCAAAGCGCCTGGCGATCGCCTCGCCGAAGCCGCTGGCCGCACCGGTCACGATCGCGCCCTTCCCGTTCAAATCCATAGCAATACCCTCTCCGTCCTATTCTCAAGTCAGCCGTGGTTGAGGACCATCGTTTTCGTCTTGCTGAAGTCGTGCAGGGCGGCGAAGCCCTTCTCGCGGCCATGGCCGCTCTTGCCCGATCCGCCGAACGGCAGTTCGATGCCGGCTCCGGCGCCGTAGCAGTTCACGAACACCTGGCCCGACCGGATCTGCTTC
>JAJNQF010000224.1 GCA_021154945.1 Sphingomonas sp. | reverse complement strand
GGGTCCTGACGTTCGTCAGGATGACGGAGGGGTCGTCGTCGGGTTGATTGAGCATGATTGCCACGCGAGCCCTGACGCCGATCCGGCCCAACGGAGCTGAAGATTCCCGTCAGAAAAATGCGATGTAATGTTGTATCCTTTCGTTGAGGCGTCTATATCGAACGAACGATGACGCCCTCGGCCACGCATACCCACCGTTTCGCCGGTCTCGATCGCTATGCGATCGGGCTGTCGGGTCTGTGCATGGTGCATTGCCTGGCGACTTCGGTGCTGGTCGCGTTGATGTCGACCGCGAGCGGGTTCCTGCTCGATCCGATCTTTCACGAGGTCGGCCTGACGATCGCGATCGCCCTCGGCGCGCTGGCGCTCGGCCGCGGCGTGCTCAATCACGGCTATATGATGCCCGCCGCAATGGGCGCGCTTGGGCTCGGCATCATGGCGGGCGCGATGACGCTGCCGCACGACAGCGGCGGCGGCGAGACGTTGTGGACGATCGTCGGCGTCGGCCTGCTTGCCTTCGGTCACGATCTCAACCGCCGCGCAGACAGTTGAGCGGGTTGCTGGAACCCCTCCGGCATCCTACTTCGTCCAGCATGGCGCACGCTCACAACCACACCGAACCGCAAGGCGCCGATCTCACCATCGCAGCGCAGACGACGCTCGAAAAGGCCGGCGAGCAATGGACATCCATGCGCGCGAGCGTGTTCGCCGCGCTCGCAAGTTTCGAGAAACCGGCCTCCGCCTACGATATCGCCGAAGCCGTTTCGAAATCCGAAGGCCGCCGGGTTGCCGCGAACAGCGTGTACCGCATCCTCGACCTGTTCGTCGGCGCGAACCTCGCCCGGCGGGTCGAGAGCGCCAACGCCTATGTCGCCAACGCGCATCCCGACTGCCTGCACGACTGCATCTTCCTGGTTTGCGACTCGTGCGGCCAAACCA
Source organism: Sphingomonas sp. (assembly GCA_021154945.1). Taxonomy (GTDB): domain Bacteria; phylum Pseudomonadota; class Alphaproteobacteria; order Sphingomonadales; family Sphingomonadaceae; genus Sphingomonas. The sequence goes on along the minus strand of JAJNQF010000224.1, from coordinate 3,004 downwards.
CGCATCTCGACAACGATACGATCACTAAAGGTGTTCGTAACGCGGCGGAGGCAGCAGGCTTCTCCCCGGTTCGCCCGGTTATCGAAGTGCGCGGTCGTTGCGCGGAGTGCGAGGCGAAGTAGGGCTTACCCCGGTTTCAGTTCGTCCCTCCCTGAAAGGGAGGGGTAGGGGTGGGTTGGTCAGTTTTCGCCAGCGTCCCTGATACGGAAGCCGACCCACCCCCGGCCCCTCCCTTCCAGGGAGGGGGGGCAGAAGGGAAGCCGTCAGGCCAAATCCTTCCCCATCCGGATCATCGGCACCGGTACCTCTCCCGACGTCTCGATTCGCTCGATCGGCAGATAACCGCAGGCCCGGTACAGCGGCTCCCCCGCCAGCGTCGCCATCATCTCCGCCCGCATAAACCCCGCCTCCCGCGCAGCCGCCTCGCAAACCGACAGCACCAAGCGTCCGACACCCCGCCGCACGAAATCGGGATCGGTATACATCGCCCGGATACGCGCCGCATCGCGCGCCGGGTCCAGCAGCGCCGAATCGCGCAACGCGGTGCTATGATCGCCACCGTACAAGGTCGCCCGCCGGCTCCACCCGCCACATCCGGCCAGCCGCCCGTCCGCCTCCACGAGCACATACGTCCCGTCCGCGATCAGCTGCGTATCCAGCCCCATCACCGCGCGGCTCGCCTCGATCTGCGCCGGCGTGAGGAAATCCTCCTGCAGCGCGCCGATCGCCCGCGTCATCAGCGCCGCGATCGCCGGGATATCCGCCTCGACGGCAACACGGTGCGTAAAGTTCATAATTGTGCACTTCCCGAGCAATTTCAGCGCGAATGCTAGCTTAGGACACGGTAACAATCGACACGATACCCGCGCTGCATTAAGCCTGCATGATGGCCGACCTTCCCTCGACACCGCTGCTCGATACCGTTTCGACGCCCGACGACCTCCGCAAGCTGAAACCCGATCAGCTCCGACAACTCGCCGACGAGCTGCGTACCGAGACGATCTCCGCGGTCGGCACCACCGGCGGCCATCTCGGATCGGGTCTCGGCGTGGTCGAGCTGACCACCGCGATCCACTACGTCTTCGACACACCGCGCGACCGCCTCGTGTGGGACGTCGGCCACCAATGCTATCCGCACAAGATCCTCACCGGCCGCCGCGACCGCATCCGCACGCTCCGTCAGGGCGGTGGGCTCAGCGGCTTCACCAAGCGCAGCGAGAGCGAATACGACCCGTTCGGCGCGGCGCATTCCTCGACGTCGATCTCCGCAGCGCTGGGCTTCGCGGTCGCCAACAAGATCGCAGGCACGCCGGGCAAGGGCATCGCCGTGATCGGCGACGGCGCGATGTCCGCGGGCATGGCGTACGAGGCGATGAACAACGCCGAGCAGGCCGGCAACCGCCTGGTCGTGATCCTCAACGACAACGACATGTCGATCGCGCCGCCCGTCGGTGGGTTGTCGGCGTATTTGTCGCGGATCGTGTCGAGCCGCGAATTCCTCGGCATCCGCGAACTCGCCAAGAAGCTCGCGCGTCGCCTGCCGCGCCCGTTCCACAACGCCGCGCGGAAGACCGACGAGTTCGCCCGCGGTATGACGATGGGCGGCACGCTGTTCGAGGAACTCGGCTTCTATTATGTCGGCCCGATCGACGGCCATAATCTCGAACACCTGATCCCCGTGCTCGAGAATGTCCGGGACGCCGAAGAGGGCCCGATTCTCGTCCACGTCGTCACCAAGAAGGGCAAGGGCTATGCGCCCGCCGAGGCCGCGGCGGACAAATATCACGGCGTGCAAAAGTTCGACGTGATCTCCGGCGTGCAGACCAAGGCACCGCCGGGGCCGCCGCAATACCAGAACGTGTTCGGCGCGCAGCTCGTCGCCGAGGCCGCTAAGGACCCAAGGATCTGCGCGATCACCGCGGCGATGCCTTCGGGCACCGGGCTCGACGCGTTTGCCAAGGCCTATCCCGACCGGTTCTTCGACGTCGGTATCGCCGAGCAGCACGGCGTCACCTTCGCCGCTGGCCTCGCCGCACAGGGGATGCGCCCGTTCTGCGCGATCTACTCGACGTTCCTCCAGCGCGCCTATGATCAGGTCGTGCATGACGTGGCGATCCAGAACCTGCCGGTCCGCTTCGCGATCGATCGCGCGGGTCTGGTCGGCGCGGACGGTGCGACGCATGCCGGGTCGTTCGACGTCACCTATCTGGCGACGCTGCCGAACTTCGTCGTGATGGCGGCGGCGGACGAAGCCGAGCTGGTCCACATGACGCATACCGCGGCGCAGTACGACACCGGCCCGATCGCGGTCCGCTATCCGCGCGGCAACGGCACCGGCGTCGCGCTGCCCGAGATCCCGCAACTGCTGGAGATCGGCAAGGGGCGCGTCGTGCGCGAGGGCAAGACCGTCGCGATCCTGTCGCTCGGCACGCGTCTCGAGGAGGCGCTCAAGGCCGCTGAAACCCTCGAAGCCAAGGGGCTGTCGACCACGGTCGCCGATCTGCGCTTCGCCAAGCCGCTCGACGTCGACCTGATCCGCAAGCTCCTGACGACGCACGAGGTCGCGGTGACGATCGAGGAAAACTCGGTCGGTGGCTTCGGCGCGCACGTGCTGACGATGGCGTCGGACGAGGGGCTGATCGACGGCGGGCTCAAGCTGCGCACGCTGCGCCTGCCGGACGTGTACCAGGACCAGGACAAGCCCGAGATCCAGTACGCTGAAGCGGGCCTCGATGCGACTGCGCTGGTCGACACGGTGCTCAAGGCGCTTCGCCACAATTCGGGCGGGGTCGCCGAAGCGCGGGCATGACCGGGCCGACCAAAGCCATCGTGATCATCGTTCTGGCGGTGATCGTGATGGTGTCGCTGAACATCGCGATGTGGCGGCGCATGCGGGGTGGCCTGGCCGCGGCGAAGGCCGAGCAGGTGGCTAATCCCGATCTGTTCGATAAGGACGGTTCTCGGATTCAGTGAATCGCTCCCCCGCACGCCACCCCGGCGGAGG